>NZ_JAJBJC010000131.1 GCF_021811825.1 Candidatus Anadelfobacter sociabilis
AACCTACATTTGCTGCTATAGGCAAACTTAGTACTTTTTATAAGTATGATGAGATAATAAATAAATTACTTTATAATTATTAAGCACTAATTATAGATTGATTAATATTGTTGCATAAAAAACAAATGGAGATGGTCAGGAAGATGGATATGGAGACGACTAAAGAGATTGATTGAAGAGTTGGACCTGATGAGCTTACTGAAGAAGTCGAAGAACGGGAGCAGCATCAAACGAATAGAGTATTTGGAGGTGAAAAGTCAAGTAATGTTGAAGAAAACAAACTATTATTCTCAGAGATACTATATGAGAAGTTTGAAAGGTAGTTCAATTTAGCTTTAAATTAAACATTAATTTAAAACAATAAAAACAAATTCAAAGCATAACTCCTTCATTCTATTTGAAAAATGTGAAACATTATTTAAAAGCCTTAATATAGGGAAATACATACCTTAGTAGGCATTAGTAATTCAGAAATTATAAATGATAAATTGAGAATAAATCAAATAAAAGATTTCTTAAAGTCGTTATTTCCAGTTATCAAAGTATGAATAAAATATGCAAATAAGTTAGAAGAAAATAAAAATATTATTGATGACTTGGTTGATTTTATCCGGGAAGATATCTGCACAGAATACAATCTTAATACAAGTTTGAAGATTGATCTCTTGAGACTTGAGAATATACTTATTGATATTATTAAAATATTTGCAATTATTGATAAATTTGTTATTTCTCTCAGAGATAAATGAGTAATAATTGATTATATTGCAAATAAAGAAATTCTTCTAGAAGTAAATCCCGAAATAGAAAATATTGAATGAATAAGTCCAATTCCTCATCTAGAGTATCAAAATCATGATTTAGAAGAACTGTAAGAAAATTCTATCTAAATCTATAAAGGAAATCAATTCAAGATGAAGGAAAACATGAAATAATACAAAATGTGAGCTCAATACATTGAATAAAGCCTAAAGGTAAGCTAAATTATTTTATTGAGATCATGTAAGATTTAGATGAGGAACAGCATCAACATGTAGAACATATAGATCAAATACTTGAAAAAGCACAAAAAGATATATTCTTTCGTTATTCTAAGTAATTTGTATATGTAAATTAATAACAATAGGCAATATATTCGAAGTGAAGTACATCAAACATTTGAAGGAATGCTGCTTGAAGGAGAGTAAGAATTGATGACTAATTAAATAGAACATGGAACATTGGAAAACTTTCCAAATTTCTTAGTGATTTCGGTTGAAAACTATCAAAAAGAAAAATTAACGAGATTTATAATCGAATAATGATAACACAAAATTCAGAAATTTCTAATTCGACAAATGGAAGAAAATTAATGAATTTTGAACATTTTAAACGAGGTAATAAATACATCAATATGTAATAGCTTTGCAACAAATTGCATTAGAAGAACATAAGCTTGAAATTATTCATTTTAAAAAGCAATGGATTAATCAAAAATAAAGAACAAGAAGAATTTAAAAAGAAAACAGAACTAACAGAAAGAGATAAGATAATGATAGAGTCTTACCAAGGCATGAAAGATGAAACGAAAAGAATCATAAAATTATTGAAATCAAAGCCTTATATTGACATTTATCGTGAGTTTATGATACACTTAAATTTTGATAATAAACAGGAATACCTTAAATAAGGTTAGCATTCTTCAGCCTTTCAGAATTAAAGACAAATTTTCTCGTGTTATAAGAAATACAGGCAATGACGCTTACAAATAAATATATCGAAAGACAGCAACAAAAGACTCCATCGAGAAGACATATTCTTGAGGTAATCACAAAAGTAAGACATGATGGATCATTGAACAAATAAGTATGCCTCAGAAAGTGAGTTACCGAGAAAGAAGATAGATAGCACTAAAGTTCCTCCACCTCCAACATATAAGGAATTAAGTGAAAAGAAATAATAAAAAGTAAAGAACTGAAATTTTAATTATTAAATATCTTTTGTCAACATTTGTTTTTATAATTTACAAAAAATATAAATAGAAAGGAAGAAAAGATTATGCTAGCTATTCAAAGAAAAGAACAGCTTCAAAAAGAATTAGAGGAAAAAGAAAGAATTCTTATTGAACAAGAAAGAATTAGACTTGAACAACTTAAGATTGAAGAAGAAAAGAAGAAGATACCACCAGTAGTAACCTTTGAAACTTTAACAATGAATTCAATGTCTTGATTTTATTCAACTCAAAAACAAGAACAAAATATGGAAGATTCTGCAATAAATTTTGTTAAAAATATGATAGGTATCGAAGAAGAGCAAGAAGATGATTTAAACAACCGTTCCAATAATTTTGATACATCTCAAGATCTCTACTTAAATATTAATCGAAACTCAATAGAATCACCAAATGATATTGCAAACCCAAGATTTATTGTAACAGATAAATCAAATCTAAATACAATAACTAAAAATAAATTAGCTATAGCTTCGAAACCTTATGTAGGAGAAAATAGCGAAATAAAAAATAACTCAAATTCAGAGATTACAACATTGGAAGTAATTATTAATCCAAAGACAAAATAAAAAGCTAAAAGCAATATTACCCAAAGCTCATTTAAGAAATATAAATGTGAATCAAAATAGTGATGAAAAATGAAGAGAAGTAGCATTATATAAGCCAACTAAAAATAGTTCGAATGTATTTTGATTATTAATCATTATTTAGATTACAAAAGTAGTAATATCTAATCATAAGCCAACAAAATCGATTACAAAACTAGTAAATAGAAATAAATCAAGTGACATTCCCTACACATATGATGCAAAAAGTAAATTTTTACTAATAGTTGTAGCAACTAAACATGCAGATGAAAAATCAGCGGTTATGATAAGAAGAAATCAACAATCAACTCCAGATAAATTCATTTCCAGACCAACTAATTTTGAAAGGTAGGAATTACGCTTAATGCTTTAGCAAATCTTCCATATTTTGTTCTTGTTTTTGAGTTGAAT
>NZ_JAJBJC010000057.1 GCF_021811825.1 Candidatus Anadelfobacter sociabilis
TAAAGCAAAGATATTATTACTAACTTTAAATATTATCGAAATATTGTAATGAAATATTTTACATACACCAACCTTAGCTCTAATTAAGATGATTTATCATTTTTTAGTCGTTTATTGCATGCTGTATATATTACATTAAATAAGTTAAATATGAAATATGGAATGATGATTATTGCATTTTAGTATTTTTTGTGTATACAATATCTCTCGTGCGATGCGGGTGTAGCTCAGTGGTAGAGTACAACCTTGCCAAGGTTGTTGTCGAGGGTTCGAATCCCTTCACCCGCTCCACTTTATATTTGGGGATATAGCTCAGTTGGCTAGAGCATCTGCTTTGCAAGCAGAGGGTCATCGGTTCGAGCCCGATTATCTCCACCATCATACTATTTTAATGGGTAAATATATTTTTATTGCTCTGTGTATTTGTGAATAAATATATCAATCTGGTTATTATATGTCATTTGAGAATAAGCTAGATCAAATAATAGAGCGATATGAAGTAATTAATCAAAAGCTTTCAGAGCCTCTATCTTTATCTCAGCAAGAGTTAATTAAGTTATCTAAAGAGCAGTCTGAGATTGTTACTATTACTGAAGTATACAAAAAATATAAAAAGGTATTAGAGGAAATATGCTCATTAGAGTATATGATTAATGATCTCCACACAGCGGAAGATTTTAAATTGATAGCAGAAGATGAGCTGTATAAATTATATAATACAAAGAAGGAATTGTATGAAGCATTATGTCTTCTCTTTATTCCAAAAGATTTCGATGATCATAAAAATGTTATAATGGAAATTAGAGCTGGAACAGGTGGAGAAGAAGCATCGTTATTTGCTGCGCTATTGTTGCGTATGTATAAAAGATACACTGAATGCAAAGGATGGATATTTGATATTTTATCTATTACAGAAACTGGACTTGAAGGATGTAAAGAAGCGGTAATTAGTATTAGTGGGAGTGGTGTTTTTGAACGTTTAAAATTTGAATCTGGCGTGCATAGAGTACAACGAGTGCCAGAAACTGAAGCATCTGGGAGAATACATACGTCTGCTGCAACGGTAGCAATTCTGCCTGAACCAGAAGAAGTTGATATACAATTGGAAGAAAAAGATTTAAAGATAGATGTGTATAGGGCTGGTGGAGCTGGTGGTCAACACGTTAATACTACAGATAGTGCTGTTAGAATAACTCACATACCAACAGGAATAGTTGTATGTCAACAAGATGAAAAATCACAACACAGAAATAAAGCAAAAGCGTTGAAGATATTGCGTTCTCGTGTGTATGAACAAGAGAAGCAAGCACAAGATAGTAAATTCTCCGCAATGCGTAAAGAACAAGTTGGAAGTGGAGATAGATCTGAGCGTATAAGGACTTATAATTTTCCACAAAATAGGCTGACTGACCATAGAATCAACATGACGCTGTATTCACTAAACAAGGTTTTAACAGAAAGTGAGTTACTAGATGAGCTCATAGATGCACTTATTAGAGATTATCAATCAAAAAAAATGGCACAAGAAGTGTAAGCTTAGGTTATACTAATCAAATTTGTTGATAAAAGAATGATGTATGTAATAAATACCAAAATTGGTAGAAGAAAAAAGATTTCTGTGGAATAAAAATTGCTTACTTAAATTGAAGTAGCACATTTTAAATAGATAGATTATAAAATTGTATAAAGTTATCGAACTCAATAAAGAACTCAAGTTCCTAATTTCTCTATGTACTTTATTTCTGTGAAATATGTTATTTTCTCACGCAAATCTATATCTTTTACTAAGTATTTAGAGTATGCTAAGAAAAATGTTGATAAATAATTTATCAGAATTATTAGAAATATTCTGTATTACCTCTCTTCCAATAAATACTAACAACGCTTATAACGTACGTATATTATACGATACAATATTAAACGTAATAAATTTTGATTTATATTATGGAAAGTACTACAAGCTTTGGTTTCGATTTTCTTGACTATTATCACATTCATAAAGATATTATCACCAATAGAAATTTTAAAATTTTAGATACAATATTATGTAATCACTTACTACTTTCACGTACAAAAAACTCTCCGCAAAATAATCCATCAATGGGAGACATGTATTTTATCCCGGAAATAAGTGATCAACACAATAATAATGATAGAGAAATAGAAAAAAATTGGGAAAATAAAAATGGCTTTATTACATGCTATATAGGCGATGGTGAATGGCACTTTATCAAACCAAAAAATGGGATGATATTCTTTATTCTTGATGAAGATCAGTTATGTATATATACTGATTCATCATGGAAAATATTACTTATAGTGGACATAAAGTAAAATATAAAGAATTTATGTTTTACAGCAATAGTATAATGAAATACTAGTTAATGTTATAATAATTTTTATTATAACTGAGTATTGTATGTGAACTTTAGTTTTGAGTATGCCGTCATTCAACTTAGCAGTTGTTTATGAATCAAATTGCAGCAAAGAGTTAATAGTGTGCTCTATAAAAGAAATCTCATACTTATTTTATAAATTAGGTAATATTGGCATATATATCAATTCTACTACAATCAATTTTTCTGTATAAATAAAATTTATACTACAGGATATAAACATTGTGACACATTTTAATATGTAATATCATTATAAAATTTTACTCTTATTAAGTTGAGTAGACAGAGATTGTTTTGTATAATAAGATACATCAGGTAAGAAACATATTTTTTAAATATGTTCATTTTGCGCATTATAATATTTAGTTAAAACTTTATAATTAAAATATAGTTAAATTCAGTATGCATCAAAATTATTTACAAAGTTTTTTTAACAAATTTCCCATCATAGTATTAGATAATGTACGATTAAGAGATTTAAGATTAAGTGATAGTGAAAATTATTTAAAGCTAATGCAAGATCCAAGAGTAAATGAATTTTTGTCAGATGAAGATATTCCAAAAAATGCAATGGAATCATTGAATGAAGTGCGTTTTTGGAGTGGCTTATTTTATAAAAAAATCTCTGTCTTTTGGGCAATTGCAGATTTATCTTCCGATGAGTTGATAGGTAGTGTCGGGTATAATTCTTGGAATTTTTATAACAGACGTGCAGAGATATGTTATGATTTAATGCCCGAATACTGGGGTAAAGGCATCATGACTAAAATTTTATCAACTCTCTTGGAGATTGCTTTTAAAGCAATGCAAATCAATCGTATAGAAGCTAAATGTATGATGCATAACCATACATCACAGTATTTGCTTAAAAAAATGAAGTTTAAAGATGAGGGGGTGTTACGTCAATACCGTATTATTCGTGGAAAGCCAACTGATATTATGTACTATAGTTTACTGAAAGAAGATTATAATGTATTACAGCAGTAACAGAATTTAAGAGTGCATAGTTTTGTAATACATAATCTACTATATATTTTTACCATTCCTTCTTTTGAATTTGATATGAGATTTGATACTCAATCGACACGAGTAGGGGGAGGTGTGTTGAAATAGATAATAAAGACAATTGGCTAGAAATAGGTGGATGCGGTATGATTCATCCGAATGTTTTAGAAAATGTTAAGATTTCTTCAAATAAGTATCAAGGTTTTGCTTTAGGTCTAGGGATAGATAGGGTAACCATGCTTAAATATAATATAGATGATCTAAGACATCTTTTTGAAAATGATAAGCGTTGGATAGAGCATTACGGCATTACATTTGGTAGATAAATTATACCAGATAGATTACTTAAGTATGTTATAGCATTCTTTTAAAATTTTCTCAGCTAGGATTGTGTAATAATTGATTTGTAGGTAGTGCAAATATATGGTCTAATCCCATTAAAATGCTAATATATAGTATAGTTTACGCAAGTTTTAGATTATTTTATAATTTTTTTCTTTTCCAAAATCATTCTATTCTAAGTTAAATAGATTATAGATTTATAGATTTAAAAGAATGAGTGTAGTTAATTAATTTTTTGGATAAATGTTTTATGTGGCGTTGATATGAGAAATACAGTACATAATTTTTATGAGCTAGTTAAAAGGCGAAAGTAGTTGTATATAAACTATTCGAAAGTATTATAGCTACTGCTGTGCTATGAAAATCAAATATGAAAGATATAAAACAAATGGGAAAGAGATATTATAAGAAATCTACAGGAATTCAACACTAAGGACAAAAAATCATCAAAATGCTCGTAAAAATAATAACAAAGTAGAGCAGTTCTAATTCGTATACTTTTTTTATAACTCTTCGTGTAATAATCAAATAGACATTGCTCAATCTCTATAAAACAGTGTAAAATAATCTATGAACAATAGATAGCACACCTATAATTCTTTCGCAACAATCAGCATAATAATTCACCACTTCATTTACTAAAGCCCACTAACAACTAGTGCTAAATATACTACACATTAAGAGTTTTGAAGTTATTAGTGTAGTTTCAAATAGGCACATATAATCCACCGAGAATAACTATGAGTGATAGTCAGTCCTATATTTATGATTATATATTATTAAAATTTTTACTAATCAGACAGGAAAAAACATAAAAAACAACATCTCTCATTAAAGGAGAGATAAGAAAGAAATATTTATTAAAAATATATAAAAGATAACTTATTGTGACGATGCAAATGGCAATAGAGCTAATATACGAGCTTTTTTCACGCATTCATTAAGTTCGCGCTGCTTTTTTCTGCATATTCCAGTCAGTCTAGATGGTAATATTCTTCCTCTCTCAGAAACAAATTTCTGTAACAATTCTACATTCTTATAATCTAAAACTGGAGCATCTCTCTCTGATAGTGGACAATGCATTGTTTTTTGAGCAGAAGAGGCAATTTTATTAAAAAGTATCGAATTAGGAATAACATCTTCTTGCCCAATCACAGTATTATTACTGGTATTTTGACTATCTTTATCAGAAAATTTAATCTTACTATTTGTCATAATTAATTATATAATCTATGTAACATATTTTTTATACACTAACACTCCGCTATATACATTTTGTATATTAGTAAATCAACAAACACAGGGCAAAGATAGAATGCCAACGTACAAACAGCAATTTATCTTATCATATATTCCTTTTTGCGTTCATTGAATACTTACTTATTCTGCTATCTCTGTATCTCTTTTAGTAGTATGCATCATAATAGATGGCTCACCATCTAGACTATCAACTTTTACTGTAAGATGACGAATTATCTTTTCATCAATATTATACATCCGTTCAAGGTTTTTTATTATATCTGATTTATCAGATTCTATCGCTAACATAACATAATGACCTTTTCGATTTTTTTTTATTGTGTATGCTAAAGTACGGAGCCCCCAGTACTCTTTTTTTACCAATATACCACCCAGTTTTTCGACTAATGATGCGAAATTATCTATAATTTCAGATATTACTTGTGTTGAAACATCTTGTTTTATAATAAATGTTGATTCATAACATGTCATAATTTTACTCAAACTTTCCTAATTCAATCTTAAACTTCTACTTACTATCTATGAAGAGATAGTAACGATAATACAGTTAAACAAGTAGCGCAGAGAAACACACCACGCATTGTATCTAATACAAAAATTATATCCATTATACATACCAATGTATAAAACTGCAACAACTTAATTTGTAAAAAATAATGATGTATTGGGCATAAAAAATAAAGAGCTAAAATATATGGTGCGGCTAAAAAGACTCGAACTTTCAATCTATTTCTAGAACAGCACCCTCAATGCTGCGTGTCTACCAATTCCACCATAGCCGCATATCAACAATTGATGATCACAGTTGCACTAAAGTTAGATTTCGTATTGTAGACTTTGTAAGGATTATAGCAATCTGTCACGTTATATCAAGAAAATAGTTTTGCATAGTACAATAAAGTGGATTTATAGTCAGACCCTTTACTAGATTCGCTCATCTTAGATGTTGAGTTAAGCATATGGATAGATATAGCATGGTATTACTAGTTTAGAATTTTTGTGATATATGGAGAAAGGAGTATGTTTCTTCAGATTTATTGAGGTGATTTGAGATTTTTGCTAATGTTATAGTGCTTAATGGATGTATAATGTGAGATATTTGAAAATGATATACAAGTAGAGAGTATTGTTAGCTGAGTATGGAAGTGACCTACTCATGAGAATTGCTGTTATTCTATGCAGATAGATCATTCAGATAGATTGAGAAAAAAGCTGTCAAGAGAGGTTGCAATGTGGTATTTGCGTATAAATGGCGAAATTTAATCGACCAGTGGATGTTTTCAGTAAACAGCATTTCATGTGAGTCATTGTATAGCAAATAGTGCAATAAGCTTGATATTTGTTGTATACTAAAAGTTTTTGTTTTTTCTTGTTTACGTCTACTTATAACTATAATAAATCTTGGTATTAGTTAAGTATTATTTTTAAATCATTTAAATCACTCTTTAACTAATATGATTTTGAAATAGTGCAATTCCACATCTCTTTCGCTATTGCTGACAATCTTACTTTTACTTGATTATACTTCTCACTATCCTCGATTTCCAATCTATTTTAGATCATTTCTAAAATAGATTTTGAAAATTGTTTTTAAGTATTCCATCTACCTCCAGCTACCATTTTATATTCATTAAGATGAGCGTTTACACTAATTTATGATCGTATAATTATCACTATTTCCTCTTGCAATGTACTCAAATTGGCCTTCTTTTGTAATATCAAAAACTATAATTGGTAATTTATGTTCTTTAGCAAGCGATATTGCTGTTAAGTCCATTATCTTCAAGTCATTGTCGATTATTTCTTGATATGTAATTTTTTTATAACATTTTGCATTTTGATGTTCTTTTGGATCTGTGTTATAGACTCCACTTACTTTTGTGCCCTTTAGTACAGCTTCACATTTTGATTCAATTGCGCGCAAAACGGCTGCTGTATCAGTTGTAAAAAATGGATGCCCCGTACCAGCGGAAAAGATAATTGTATAACCATCTTTAAAATGTTTAAGTACTTTTTCCCTATCAAATTTTTCTATAATTCCATCTAATGCAATAGAAGAGTGAATTTTCACTTTTACCCCAACACATTCAAGATAATCTCTCAGTGCAATAGCATTCATAATAGTTGCCATCATACCCATATAATCGCCGCTAGTACGTTTGACAGATAGATTTGATCGCCCACCACGGTATATATTCCCTCCACCTACAACAAGTCCAATTTGAAACCCAGTATTACACAAATTAGCTATTTCAGATGCAATTTTACTAATAGCATTTGTGCAATATGACTTAGAATCGTTGTTTCCAGCAAGCACCTCTCCAGAAAGTTTAAGTAAAAAACGTTTATAAATCATTTCATTTATTTTTTTGAAAGTTTTTTTACGTACTCAATATGAAGTCTCAATATGAATCGAATTTTATTAAGCAATATATGAATCATTTAATAACACTTAATAAATTATAAAACAAGATATTACAAAATAAGAAAGAAGCATAACATATTGATCTTAACATTATTTATTGTTTTAGCAACTTCCAATTATGTAATTATTGACTAATCATAAATTGTCTAGATGTATCTAATTACAGGTATATTGTAGTTTATAGATTTTAAGTAAAATTTAAGCTTGTACTTAGTAGATAAAAATCTTATGATTGGGATTTGAAGATAAGGTCATATGGGTTCTTTATAATCATTTATTCTCTAAATTTTTTGTATTTTACTATAGATAGTATGTTGATTGGTTATGTAATAGATGAAAATAACAACCTTAAGAAGGTGATATTAAAATTGCGTAAAAACTTAGAAGTTGGAATTGTGTGGATTGATATTTTTAAGCCAACCAATGCAGAGATTTTATGGTTAAAAAATTTTTACGATATAGATATACCTTCTTCTGAGCAAGTTGATAAGATTGAGGTGATGACTCCGTTTTATAGAGAGAGAAACGCTTATTTTATGACAAGTACACTAATAGATAAAGTTAATAATAGTATTGCAATTACATTTATTTTGACACAAGAATGCTTGTTTACACTAAGATATGATGATTCGTATAGTTTAAAAAGTTTCGCTTCATTATTGCAAAGTACGCTGATTGCAACAACATCTATTTCAATTTTTACATGTTTAATAGAAGTTTTTATCAATAAAATTGGTGATATACTTGATGCTACTGGGAATGAGTTAGATAATTTGATACAGAATGTACTGGAGAATCCTGATGAAGATAAGGGGCGTAATAAGGCTAAAAATTATAATAACATTATCCGCAACATAGGTTATACTGGAAATACCATATCAAAGAACCGCGAAAGTTTAGCTAGTATCAATAGAACGTTGATGTATTTAAGTCAAATAGAGGGTTTGCAGCATGTTAATAAACGAGAGTACAGATCTCGTATAAAACATCTCGAAAGAGAAATCTCTTCAATGAATGAATATGCATCTTTTTTATCCCAACGTAATTATTTTTTACTTGATGGTACTCTTGGTATGATTTCTGTAGAGCAAAACATTATAATTAAGATATTTACTATAGCTTCTGTGGTGTTTATGCCTCCTACATTAGTCGCTAGTATATATGGTATGAATTTTGACTATATGCCAGAATTAGAAACTTCGTGGGGCTATCCAATAGCGCTCGGGATGATGATATGTTCGGCTATACTTCCGTATTTCTTTTTTAAAAAACGTGGTTGGGTATAAGTTATTTATATAAAATCGTAAAATCTATATCCATATCGCTCTATGATGCAATCTAATATAGATATATTGCATATCGTTAACTCATTGACAGTAATAAATCGAGACTCTATAATTCTGTTCCAGAATAAATTTTTAAATAAGATAAAGTCTTAGGTTTAGATGTTTGCTACAATAGATGAGATTCTGAAGGATGTTTTAGAAGGGAAGATGTTCATATTAATAGATGATGAACTTCGAGAGAATGAAGGCGACATAATGGTTGCTGCGCAGTATATTACACCTAAAATAATGAATTTTATTACCACTTATGCGCGCG
>NZ_JAJBJC010000058.1 GCF_021811825.1 Candidatus Anadelfobacter sociabilis
ACATCACAACCGTTCCCTCAACGAAAGCAGAATTGTTTAGTATTTTATTACTATATGGATGTGGGAAACTAATGTGAATAAAATTCATAACATAACCAGATGCGCGATCATTTAGCTTATTTAGTTGTGCCATAGTAAGCTCACCAGTTGACTTTTCGCCAATATCGCGCTGAAAAGCTTTAACAGATCCTTCAAAATCACTAACTGCTGGGTACATTAAAATATTCAAAGATATTAAGCTTACTAGATATAATTCTTTCTCTAAACGATCTAAATCTTTCTTGTCAAAATCTGTTGCCCCGCATTCCTGAGCTGCGGACAATTGCTTAATGGTATAATTGCTACATTTATCTTCAATTGTAGATGCTATAACAACATCATTTAATGCAATTAATATTAACAAACAACGTAATATCGTCCTTATCATTTTTTACTTACCTTTACTTATACACTGCAATAGTGTCGTGGCCATCACGTACATATTCCTTCAGTCGCTCATACTCAGGACATTACACATTTGTGCTTCTAACTTTTTCAGAGAAGATTCTAGTACATCCTGCCTTTTCGAGAGCTGAATCTGCATGTCAAGATTTTGCTTTTCTGTAGAGACTCGCGCATATCCTATAAGCATAAGACTTACCTGATCAAGTGAATATCAACATTCTCCAACTTTAATTCTTTCCATATCTATCTGCTGTACCTGTATCTATTGCTAAAGCGATACAAGCTCTATCAGCAAGTGACAGACCGTATTGCTTTGTATAAATCGATAGCTCCGCAGCAATGTATGGTTGTTTTTTGCTAAAAGTGATAATATCACAAAGACTGTCGAAAAGCGTATTAATTTCTTCTCTCTGTGCGTTGCAACTGAGGATATACTTAGTGACCTCTGAGGTATTGACCGTAGACACAACGGCACAAGACAAATAGTTAGATACAATATCACATCAAATGCAATTAATGCAGAAGCATCTAGAATAATATTCCTGTAATTTTTCATAAATAGGTATATGAGTAATTATTTTTCCAATTCAGTATCTTCGCGTTTCATCCTTAAAAAATCATCTACCATTGAGATATTATCTTTTTTATACTTGGAAAAGATATTTTTGATATTATGAATCAGAAGAGACATAGGAATAATTTTTATCTCACCATTAATAACACGCAAAACCACAGTATCTCTACTGGTAAGATGTAACTACTTTTCTTATATTAAGAGGTATAGGTACTCTACCTCTATTATCGATATTAACTTTTATTTCCATAAACTACATAATTATAAATATGTAACATATAATAATGTGTACCATATATAAAAAATACACATTAATCAATAATGATTTATAATAGTAAAAACTTATAAACCAAGATTTGGAGATTAGATATATCATATGAAGATGAGCTTATGAGATGAGCAAACGTAACTGGTAGAGGAGAGTATTTTAAACCAACGTTATTTATACAAGAGTTAATTTTGTTTTTAAAAGTGGCAACATCACACTATTAGTGTATAATAACTCATTCTATTAATGAACGTACAAAAAATTACATATTCATTGAATAATTATACACAATAAGTAAAAATTATGAAATTTGGTTACGCTAGAGTATCGAAGCTTGAACAGAATTTAGATTTACAAAAAGATGCATTGTCAATTGCCGGTTGTGAAGACATAATAGTTGATGAAATAAGTGGATCAAAAACTGAAAGACCGGGACTTAACAAATTATTCGACAAAATGAGATCAGGCGATACATTAATCGTATGACGCTTAGATCGTTTGGGTCGTTCTTTGCAGCATCTTATTGAATTAATTAATAAATTGAATCAAAAAGGTATAATATTTAAAAGTTTAACAGAAAATATTGAGACTCAAACAAACAATGGTAAATTGGTGTTTAATATTTTTGCATCTTTAGCAGAATTTGAAAAAAATCTAATTCGTGAACGAACGATGGCTGGTTTATCAGCAGCAAGATTAAGAGGAAGAATTGGAGGAAGGCCCAAAATAAATCCATCAAAAATTGATGCAGCAATCCAATTATATAATAAAAAAGAGCTTACAGTTGAGCAAATTTGCAAAGTAATCAATATATCTAGAGGTACAATTTATAAATATATCTAAGATTGGATAAAAATGTGATAGGATTGGATTATGATTTATGATAGGATGTGGTTTTGAAGTGGTGTGGAATAGATGAGATATTCTGTTCAATTTAGAAAAAAAGTTCTTAAGCTCGCATTATCTGGTGAGAATTTTATTAAGTTATCAAAAAGGTTTAAAATCTCGACTACAACAATGAGCAGATGGAAGAAAGAGATAAATTCAAAGCTAAAGAGAAATAAGCGAGCAATAAGAGTAGATAATGAAGCTTTAAAACAAGATATACAAAACCACCCTGATTCTTACGGTTATGAAAGGGCAAGAAGACTAGGAGTAAGCGCATCGGGAATTAGATATGCTAAAAAGCGTATTGGTGTCACATATAAAAAAACTCTAAATCACCCCAAAGCGGCTCCCGTAAAAAGATCTATGTTTTGCCAACAAATTGACAAGCTAAAAAAAAGAAGAAAAGCCGATAGTTTACATTGATGAAAGCGGCTTTGCGCATTACATGCCAAGAACACACGGTTATTCATTACAAGGTCAGAAGATGCTACGGCACACATGATTGGGGAGCAAAAGGAAGAACCAATGCGATAGGAGCATTGATAGGCAGCACTTTAATTGCCGTTGGTTTAGTTACCGGCTCTGTTAATACGGCTGTTTTTACAGCTTGGGTAGAGAAGTGTTTACTGCCCGGCATTTCAAAACAATCTGTTATTGTGATGGATAATCCTACTTTTCACAAAGGACAAGATATGCAAAATCCTGCAGGACGCCGGCCATACTTTGCTTTACCCCCCTTATTCTCCAGACTTGAATTTTATAGAGAAAAAATGGGCGCAAGCTAAGCATATAAGGCGCTCTACAGGTTGCTCCATAGAGACAATATTTAATACTTCTCTCGTATGACTCTTTTATCTCATCTTAGGTATAACTGCAACAGAGAAGAATATAGACGAAGTATAAAACAAACGCACGAAAATACAATCTGCACAATACACAATATGGGGCAGTAACAACCAACGAAGAGAACTTCGCCAGATTGAGGCATGAAACAAAGCTCTCGATATATGATCTAAACTTCGCTCAAAGAAAGAGATGAAAAGGTGGACAAGGAAAGGAGATGCATAGCTCAAGTGTAGAAGCCAATAAGCGGTATGTTAAAAAGAATAAACCTAGACATGAGCTTAATAGCAGTTTGAGAAATAGAGAGAATACTGTATAAGGTAAGGATGAATAGTAATAAACGCACTCAACCAAAAAGAAATTTTTTGGTCGGTTGTGAAGTTCAGAAAGTCATCAAACAATTAATTGATTACCTAAAATATAATATGGAACAAAACGCACCTAAAGTAGGAGAAAGAGCTCCGGAATTTGAAGCAGAATCTACGCATGCTAAAATCTCGCTCAGAGATTACGCAGGAAAGTATCTGGTGATTTATTTTTATCCTAAAGATATGACGCCCGGGTGTACAACTCAAGCTAACGAATTCAGCGCTCTTTACGGCAGGTTTAAAGAATTAAATGCAGAGGTACTTGGAGTGTCGAGAGATACAATCCCTTCTCATAAACTCTTTTGTGAAAAAGAGAGTATAGTGTTTCCGTTGATATCAGATGTTGATAGTAAAGTATGTAATTTGTATGGCGTACTCAAGGAGAAGATTTTTTTTGTAAAAAAGTATATCGGTATAGTGAGGAGTACGTTTCTAATCAATAAACATCAGATTATTAGCAAAGTATGGAGTAATGTAAAAGCTCGGGGACATGCAACAAAAGTACTTGAAGCTGTAAAATTGATGAAGACAAATGATCAATAATGAACAGCAGCATATCTGGACTAAGTAGGAGAATTAGGTATCGTAATGAGGGGAGTGGAGGGGGTCGGGTATCCAAAAGAGGGATTTAATAACCGTTTAGGCAACCTACCAATGGCCTTGGTAGGCGAGATTTATATGGAAGTGGAGAGTGGATAAATCGCAAAGAACATAGGTATACAGTTCTGAACTGAATTTATAACATTTATGACGCCAAACAGTCCAAAGGTATAGGACGATCTTCAATGCCAATAGAGATAAATAAAGTATATGTTATTTCTATGACGAACTCAATAATCACCTTTTTATTGGAAGAAACAGATATCATAAATTGCAAATTTAACATATATACACGATAAATATCAACATCAAATGCAGAGAGCATCAAGAGGAATGTAGAAAAAAGATATGAAAAAAGTCATAATATTTGCATCTTTTCAGTTATTGTGCCTAATGGGGGCAGTATTTCTATACAACACCATCATAAAAGGTTTCGATGATGATGTGTTAATATTTCTATACAACACCATCATAAAATATTCTAATGATAATGTGTTAATATTTCTATACAACACCATCATAAAATATTCTAATGATAATGTGTTAATATTTAATATTTTAACAATTATATCTGAAGCTATATTCTTTCTTTATATGAATAAAAAGATTGTAGAATTATTATTCATTACTTCCACCTGGTGGCGGTACATTGTATACCTTTCCACACTTGTATTATTACTTATACTACAGTCTTGGCCAATTAGTTCATTATCACTAAATAGCAAATTGGATCATCGCCATTTATTGCTTTTGGTATACGGTATTTTCTTCTGCTTAATGTTCTTAAGCGATATTTTACTCAATAATTTACACATACTCAATAATTTACACAAATCATATAAAAATCTCAGGCAGAAACTCATTAAAAATGAAAAAAGCGACATCAAAGAAAAAAATCCAACTCATACCCCAATAAATCCAACACGTAACCCAATAGATCATAAGAAATCAGATCTACTAAATAGAGATGCGGATGTAAAAAACTTTTATGAACTATTAACGGGAAACGATAGAGCAATAGGGATTGTTGGTTCTTGGGGAGTGGGTAAAACGAGTTTTATTAATTTACTAAGGAAATATCAAAAAGATGCGAACGAAAATAGTAGTCAAAATAAAAAGAACAATGAAGGCAATGATAGTGCAAAATCTTCTGAAGATTTTATATTTGTTGACTACAATTTGTATCATCAAGAACATATAGCTGGAAAAGATAGAGAATATAATCATCTTTATATTTTTGCCTTATTTCTACAAGCTGTGCTGAAAGAAAATCGAATATATAGCGATAATATCATAGTATTATTCCAAGAACTTGCTAAGTTCTCATCACTTTTATCTTTTACAAAAAAGTATGGATTAGACTTTACTAATGATACATTGAGAAATCATGATAAAATCAACCAAGATATATGCAAAGAACTAGCATCCTTGCTAACAAAGTATAACAAGTGCAAAATAGTTGTTATATATGATGATTTAGATAGATTGACCGATAAGTCTGAGATTTTTGAACTGCTAAAATTAATCGATATATTAAACGATATCAAATCTCCTAATATTGTTCAAATCATTGCTTACGATAATGAGAAGCTTCTGCATTATATGTGCGCAGGGAGTGCAGAAGAGAAGGAGAAAGAAATTAACGAAAAATTTATCAATAGAATGATTGATTATAAATTTATATTGAGAGATCGTATTGATTATCCATTAATGGGATTTGAAGATAAAACCATTAAGGAAGCAGAGCAACAAATTAGGCTATTATGTAATGAATCTGCAGAACAATGTTTTAAAGATATAGCAAAAGAAGTGAAATCAATGCCACTCAGAGAAATAATAGATTTTAATTGTAACGTGACTCGTGCTATAGAGAGCATTCTTCACTATTCTGGTAGAACGAATATTCCTAATGAATATAGTAATGAAACAAGCATCAAGATCTATAGAATTAAATTTAATCTAATACATATGTCTATGCAAGGAGATCGGCAGAGTGTATTGCAATTCATGAATATAATGATCTTAAGGCTCACTCAACTCCTAAAGACTTTCAGTTCAGGAGAGTACACAAAAGCGCTAGATCTCTTTTGGAGAACAAACCTTACAGAAATAGAAAGCAAAATAGAAAAAGAAAAATTTCCAAATCTCGATATCCTAAAAGCTCTGGTACAATTTTTTAAAAAAGTACAATCTTCTTCTCCTGTTTGGAATTATTATAAAAGAGTTGTTTCCTATCATTTTCCAGAACTCTTGGATGACGAATTGATTCTACTAGAAAAGATATCAAAACAATTTCATGAAGATTCAGAAAAAATTGATGATGAGTTATGTGGTGAGATAGTGAAAGAGGCTTTTCTATCTAACATTTTAGATAAATTGTCAATTAAAGATACAGAGAGTAACAGGAAGACCACTTGGAAGAAATTCAAAGATGCAAGTATTTTATTGATCGAGAAAAAATATTTCGACGATTTCTTAAAAATGCAGGATTCGGTAGAAAAAGACAAGCTTCTGCGGAAAATATACGAATCCCTAAGTAAAATCGGACCACATATTCACATTATAAGTGAGTCGTTAAAGAAAAATGAAGAATTCAAAAAATATGTGCATGAATCAATTCAAAACAATCTATATAGAGCGGGTTTCTATGAGTTGCTTTTACTATTAAAATCATTGCCTTACGGTAGAATAGAAGAAGATGCGCAACTGAAAGAAGAGGTACAGAAACTAATTGAGAAGCTTTACAATACTATAATAAATACTGATACTACTATTATCACAGCAAAACTGGAAGAAGATGATGGTACGCTACTCTATTATATGCTCTATTGTTTTATAGTTAACCTTGACGCAAATGATGACCCAAAAAACAAGGGCGAAATCAAATCATTAGACAAAATAGACGAAAAAATCGCTGAATGTATAGAAAAATCAAAAGATGAGAAGAAGTTCCAAATTCTTGCGAACTTTCTTTTGGTTGTGAATATAAACTTAATCTTAGATGTTAGAGCTGGAGGAATATATGGAAAAGAAACTGAAGAACAATATAAAGAGTCCTTAGGCACCATTTTGTTTTATCATCACACCCACAAAAATACAAATTTAATCAAGGATTTTGGAAAATTTGAACAAGTTCGCAATTTATTTAGGAAAGAAGAATACTGGAAAAGTATAAAAGCCATTTACGCAGACAATAATAAATTTTTAAAGCTTGGAGAAAGTTTTTATGATAAGCCCGCAACAGCCGCTCTAGAAGATCTTAAATTCTGGATTGATGGAAAAAATCACAGTAACATACAGCTAAAATAATCTAACACCCATCTCTATAATCCAAAGCAAAATTTCCAACACTTAATCAAGTTTCACAAGTATTGTGACTATGGTGCCTATAGCGCTTATAATAATATTCAGAAATAGTGGGTAATCATCCATCTAGCCAATGTTAACAAACTAGTTGCAGGTGAATACAGTGCTATGTTAAAGATATTAATGGTCTCAGTGCCGCGGCAAAATTGCCAAAAAGATTAGCGTGTCAGAAATACGCGATTCTAAAATCTATAGAAATGATCAATTTACTTAATGAATATGCAATAGATAGGTTCGTTGGAGATAAAGGGTATGACACAAACAAGATAAGAAATTTTTTAAAATGAAAGAATATAAATGCAGAGATATCAAACAAGTGCAATAGGAAAGAGAAGTGCAAATTCGATAAAACATTCTAAAAGTAGCATCATAAAATAGAAAATCTATTCTGCAAAATCAAAGAAAATATGCGCTTATCAATGTGCTTTGACAAATTAGATCATACTTTTATGGGCTTCAGAGCTATGGCCTTGATAAAATTAGAGGTTTGTTAACACTGTCTATAATAATGGTAACATATACACCAAAACGTGATTATTTGGCCAGAATTTGAGCCACGAACATGTAAAAAAATCCTAACGTCATTAAAAATTGCTCCCTACAAAAAATTGATGGACATACTTATAGTCTCTATAGATATCAAATAACATCTAATTTAAGCATTAATGGAATGACACTATTTCAAGCTGACGAACTGACGCATTTAATAGCTGCAACTCCTTTATGAAGTGTTGTTCTTGATACAAGTAGTATAGTAGTATCAATTAAGAAAATTGACATCTATCCTGCACATAACATAAAAGATGTAATAAGCATCTTGCCATTATGTATGGATAAGGAAGACTTCGTTCTTTACCTTACATCTCCAGAACATCACTTTAACAATTTAATCATTATGAACCAGAGCATTCATACAAATTACTTCACATTAGATAATGAGTCTCTCACTCTATTTCAATACAACAATAAAATGTACAAGTGGCTCTCTTATAAGATAAACGATCACATCATTTGCCCAGCCAATTGCTCATATAACTCAGATCACTTAAACAACCATTATCTATATAACCCATCCAACGAAAGCATTCCCCAAATACAAGATACCTGTATTTAGGATGATACCATGATAAATTTTATACAAGGCTTAGAGTAGGTGGTACACAATAATTCACTACAAACCCGCAGCAGTATCACTGTAAAACTACATCAAGTTCCAATACATGAATAGCTGCAATACAGGTTGAATCTTAGAACGAATATCTCTTATCTACTTGCTATACTTATCAACAACAAGATTGAGATTGGTATGCTAGAAATAATCCATATGAAAAAGCATTTTGTTAGTTTGCATTATCTCTCGTACTGCTTTTTTTATCTTGTCATACCTACCAAGCATCAGGACTAGAAAATAAAACAAAAGAAGCATTACTAAAACAGCAAGAGATATCAGCACTAATCTCCAAAGCTGAACGAGGTGATGCAAAAGCTCAATGCGAACAGGTACTATGCAGAAATAAATCTAAAGAAATGGATACTTTTAAGCCCTATACTTACTATGCTGATTTGTTTTATATATAATACAGTACAATCAAAGCCATTTAAATTTGAAGCTTTTAAAAGCGAGGCTGATGGAG
>NZ_JAJBJC010000132.1 GCF_021811825.1 Candidatus Anadelfobacter sociabilis
GAGGCATGAATCCTTCTATTGGCTGAAAGGCTTTCAAATCATTTGCTCCTCTTTGCAATTTCGTAAGCAAATTCTCTATCCTTATTGGTTCGGAATGTGAGTCTACTAAATTTTGCAATTCTAACAAACTTGTTGTAGTAGGCAACGGTTCATCTGCGTGTATTTTCAATTTATCATTTGTAAATTCCGCAAATGAATCCGGTTTCATAGAAGAGATAGTTTTGTTTAAATGTTCTCTAAATTCTGATTTAATTGTGCTTATGACTACTCTAGGAGTTTTTGGTAAATTCAACTCATCATAATGTTGTGTTTTATTAACATTCCACTCTATTTTATTATACATAGGAACCCAAAACTCTCTATGATTCTTGCTTTGAGGTATATAAAGACTACCAGAATTAAGGGCTTTGCGTACTGCAAAAAATAAACCAATCTCACAAGATTTTTTATTAAGCTTCCCAGATTTATCATATAATCCCTGTTTCCATGGAGTCTCTATAAAATCACTCGGTAGATTTTCCGGAAAAGAATCTAGTTTTCTATGTTTTAATAAAATATCTATATACTTTAACAAATCTTTAGATCCTTGACCTGCACAAAAATCAAAACTAAGAAATTGTTCAATATACCCATGTAAATAACTGTAGCGATGTCTAGCAAGTTCGGCTTTGCCTGAATAATCAAATTCCTCTAATTCTTCACAATCTATAATAATGTTATTTAATTTTTCATCACCAATTTCATTACAAAATTGTGTCAAAGTTATGAAATCGCGCTGTTTGTGATGTAGTAAATCTTTTAAAGTCTGTAGGGCTAAGGTTCTACTTATTTTAGCTTTATTTTTTAATTTTCTATAATACTCATCAAAATCACGATTAATGCGTCTTTCTATCTCTTGGGAATTTGTCATTTGCTTCAATAATATCATCAATTGTTGATTTGACTATTTCATGAATGTGGCATGCCATCATAGTATACCTCTTGGTATCTGGTTTGATTCTACGTATGGCAGATTTATCATAATGTTCAACCAATTTATTAAGTTTTTCAATGTAGCTTAAATCCAATAATTTCAGTGACAAATTTTCAAATTTTAGGTGCTTAAGTTTATTCAGACTTTCAATTTTTAAGATGATGTTTTTTACATTCGCCTCTCCCATAGATTTTTTTAGGTTCGTGAGTAATTTGTAATTTTCTTCGTTATCACAAAGACTATCAATAAACTTTTTCTGGGCAAACGTCATATTGGCTGTGATGGTTTCGAAAATGCTCAATTGTTTATGATTGTAAAGTTCAAAGATTTTGCGCATTAACTGACTTGATGTTGATAAAATAAATTTTTCTTTTATCAACAACGCTTCTATTGCCACAGATAATTCTTTTTTGTTGGCCATGAGTTGATTATTTTTACTTAACCAGTCCTCAATTATGATATGTGCTGATTCATCAAAGATTTTGAATCTTAAAAACTCACTTACTTAGTTTTTTTATTTTCACTTCGGTATTGGGACAGGCAGCTTTTAGGGGATTATGAAATAAGTTAATTTGAAGTTGTTTAGTTAAATAATTGCAAATCTTCAGAGATACTTTGCTATATATAGCTATAAATCTACCTGTTAATCGCAAAGAGCAAATTTGCAAGCCATATCTGACCAAACTTTCTTCCCCTCTGGCGTTATTCCTGATAAAGTCAATTTCTTCAGGAAGTAATGTCCATTCTAATAATTCCATATTTTTGATGTTATATTTTAGTTAATAAATTGTGAATTTTCGAGTGTATCATTTAAACGCTCTGAAGAAGCTTTGGTATAAATAGCAGTAGTATCAAGGGATTCATGACCAAGTAAAGTCGCTAACTCTACTAAACAATCGGGATTTGCTCTTAAATAATTTGTTGCAAATGTGTGTCGTAATACATGGGGTGTTACTCTGATTCTTGTTATATTAGCGTTTTTAGCTAAATTACTGATAACTTTTTGTAATGCACGCGCCGTATGTATTTTGCCATGTTTGTTTAAAAATAATGGCTTTGTTAAATCAAATTCTTTATTTTGTGCATAGGAAGATATGGCCTTACGGGCAATGCTATTGAGAGGTATAGTCCTTTCTTTATGACCTTTACCATCAACAACTCTAATGGAACCAGAACGTTCATATAAAGTCAGATCTCTCCATTGAAGATTGATCAACTCACTGACTCTCAAACCCGTTTGAATCATCAATTGTATGACGGCATAATTACGAGAACTTAGACCATGCGCCGAATTACCTGCTACTGACAACAAAGCATGTACCTCATTCTTGTTGAGAGCATTGGGTTTTGTAGCTTTCGTTCTCCTAATAAATTTGATTGAATCTGCAATATTTGTCTTGATAATTTTTTGATCTGTTAAAAATCTAAAAAATCTTTTGAATGTTTGAATTTTTCTATTCACACTTGATACCTTTAGGCGTCTACTTTTCAGTATCTGGTCACGAAAAAAATTTAAATGATATGAGGTCATTTCTTTAACATTTAATTCTTCCGCATGACATTGATCATACCAATTGGTAAAATTTTCAATATCGGCAATGTAGTTACGAATGGTATTTTTACTTAAATCTTGCTTTATAAGATAATTTTCAAAATTGCTAATCAATATTTTAATATCTGACATCTCTTGTTTGTATTATACGTACTATACCCTCCAGCGTTAATATATGCATTTAGTACGTATAATACAAGAAAAATGTTTGGAGTGGTACGTATAATATCAGTTATACGCACTAATTATACGTATTATCAACAAAGAACAACTGTGATTTTAATCAAAAAATGATTTTCGAGAGATAAAATGAAAAATTTAGCTGAAAAATACAAAACAAAAGAACATCTCAAACACCCCATAAACACTATATCATAGAAAAATTATAGTGCGTATAATACACTAATGCGATTTTCCGCACTCAGCACGCCTGTAGGCCTA
>NZ_JAJBJC010000370.1 GCF_021811825.1 Candidatus Anadelfobacter sociabilis
AATATAAATCCTATAAGAAGCATAAAGTCAATGCATATAGTTACTTAGTAAAGATTAGAAAAGAGATGCCAGCATTGTTCTTTCACTGGAAGATACGATATGCCCCCAATGGTTAGATAATGGGAGCCGTATGAGCTGAGAAGTTCACGTACGGTTCTGCAAGGGACTTGGGGTGAGACTCCCCAGGTCTACTCACCTCAGTCAAAATTTATTCAACCAATTGTTAAAAAAGGGAATAAAACTTATAACTGGTATAAAAAAGAACATGTCTAACAAACCTATGTTACTTCAAGAAAAACTACTGTTGCGTAAAAGGGGCGTTATCGAGAGTGTTTTTAATGTATTGAAGAATCGCTTAGATATCGAGCATACAAGACATCGATCTATTGCCAATGCATGCCTCCATCTTCTCTCAACTCTCGTCTCTTATTGTTTTAAATCATCAAAACCTTCATTATCCTATAGCACAGTTTATCTTAATCCCAAATTGGGGTTCTATCTCTTTTGGTGCGTA
>NZ_JAJBJC010000371.1 GCF_021811825.1 Candidatus Anadelfobacter sociabilis
TATTTGAGCGTGTTTGCAATGAGAACAATATTGAGCACAGAAAGACTCAAGTAAAGCATCCTTGGACTAATGGACAGGTGGAACGTATGAATAGAACTCTTAAAGAAGCCACGGTAAATAATTTCCAGCCTCTCAATGATGAGCTAAAACAGCATCTGCATGCCTATTTGATGGCTTATAACTTCGCTAAACGACTTAAAGCCATCAAAAGAAATACTCCTTGGCAATTCATATTAAATCAATGGTCAACTAATCCTCAATACTTTATACTCAATCCTAACTACTTCTTGCTGGGATCAAACAGCTAGACTTCTTAAGCTACATGGCAAGTTTAGAGGAAACACGTGAGATTGATATGCACAAGGCGAAGAGAGAGGGAAGAGAGGAGGGCAAACATGCAGCAACCATCGAAATAGCGAAAAGCCTACTTGTAGCTGGGGTGGATATATCACTCATTGCAAAAGCTACTGGTTTATCAGAAGTAGAAATTCAAAAATTACGTGATCTTGTATG
>NZ_JAJBJC010000059.1 GCF_021811825.1 Candidatus Anadelfobacter sociabilis
CTCAAACACATACAACCCTACTATATACCACACCTCATATGCGCTAATGTACTGACCTTCATACATACAATATGCGCTCAAACATACACTATACCTTAATCCTTATCTCATCACCGCACTGTCTATGGTGAGTGATTAATTTTCATAAAGAAAAGTACACAATTATAATAATGCAATTATTGACTTTCAGTTAGTTGTATTGCAAACTAAGAGTGTGAAGCAATTTATTTATATGCGCATCAGGAGCATTGTGGTCATAATTCCCCATAGCGCATATATGATATGGGCATTTTCTTTTCACTTTATCTCTCCCTTTCTTATATCTCAACTTAATTTACTATATAGCAAATCACTGAGAATGTTTTGTGCTACACTCACTCTATTCTTCCATGGGCATTTACTAAATTTAAACTTCTATCTATATCCATTAGGCAATGCCGCTAGTTGCAATAGCATAAATACTACAGAGTAATAACGCATGTATTTATATGTTATTAGGCTTGCTCCTAAGCTCCTAGTAGGTATGCTATTTCAACTTAGTTGGCTTATGTTATTTCATTTGAATCCTTTCTGAACGTGAACGTCGTTTTTTTAGTTGATTAACAAATGACTTGTCATTTTTAAGTGATCTACTAGGACTAGAAGTATCTGTAGATGCTTGTTTAAAAGATTTTACTATATCATCAAAATTTTGATCTAATTTTTCCATTACGTCTTCATCATATGCACTTAGAGATCTTGTAAGAAGCGAATTATTTTGTTCTATAAAGCTCTCTGAGATAGATATTCCTTCCACACCTATTTTATAGAGTATGCGCTTAGCTATATCTGCCTCTATGGAGAAAGGAAACTTTGCTTGGTTCTCATCCACTTGTATCTCTATATCCTCTAACACTTTAGGATTTGTGATATCAAAAATAATCTTGTTAGGATTTTGCTTATCACAAGATAAACGCATATACTCCTCATTTTCATGAAAAACAATAACGTCATATGCCTTGTGTTTCCAAGCTTTAGGGTTTGCTGGTACCAAATCAATTATTCCACGTGCCTTTAGATCTGGATGAGTATTTAGCATATTAAGCATCATTCTCTCTTTTGTAAAAAGTAATTCAATTGGATTAGTTGCGCTAGTCTCAATATTTCTCTTATTGATAAAATCAGCCATTCCTTTTAAATCATATATTTTGACTGTATGATTTTCAGGATCTATTGTAGCCATCACAGGAGCATCTGATTTTTTGGTATTATATATTGTTGTTACTGTGTTTGTCGGTATAGAAGTAAGTAAGTAATTAGAGCCATTTACATGTGCTTCAAGCAAACTATCCGTCTTTATATATCTTCCTTCGTCTCCAGGACTGTCACTTAATCGAGCTCTAGCACAAGCTCTCTCTGCAATCCCAAAAAACCACCTTCTCCAGGATAACCAGCCATTGCAGATGTTAATTTTCCCTTGCTTAATACTCTTTGCATGCTTCTATCAAATGTGGCGAGATCACACAAGATATTAGGTCTTTCTTTTAGATTTTTAATTCTCTGTGATACTTCTTCTTTAATGATATACGCCCAATCTTGTGTATGTACAAAGCTGTTTTTTCCTATTTTTTCTGAATTGATTTGATCTCTAAGTATTGAAAGTTTAAAGGCTCTATATTGATCAGTGGAATACACGATATAATCTTCCATATTTTTTCCTCCAAGAACTTTGCTCATCATAGTAGATTTACCACTTGCTGGAGCTCCTAGTAGGCTTATGTCTTCTATATCTTTTACAATACCTTTTTTCTTTAATTTAAATGTGTATTCTATAATTGGTCTGATAGTGGTAAGGTAATCCTTTATTGACTTATCGCTTATTTTGTTTCTTTCTTTATCTTCCTTTATTATATCTTTTAGCATCTCTAAATGCCTTGGAGATCTAAGCGCTGATTTGCCTTCCCTTAAGTCCCGTAATATCAAATTTCTTTCGATGGTGATCTTCTCCTCCTTCATTCGATCTTGCAATTTCATTTTTAAATCTGCAAAATCACTTCGAGTTAAAACGAAATCGTATATTTCATCAGATATTTTTTGATAATCTTTGTCTGCTACTTTGTACTTCACTACCAAATCTGCAGCTATATTTTTTGCTAGCTGTGCCTCAGGTGTTAAGCACGCTATATCTGTGAGCCACTCATTACCAGTGCTTAGTGCTAAAGTCAATAGCTCAGACGGAGTCCTAGTTAACACACCAAGTTGTAATATCTGATTTATCTCTTTATGCGCTTGGATCTCGTGTGAAGTTAATTTACTTACTTCTTTAAGTGCAATAACGTCTCTGTGCATATACGGTAATGAAACTCTTCTGTCTACTCTTCTTCTTCCTTTTTTTTCACACAATCCTCCCAATATGTTTAATATATTATATAATCCGCTCAATATTGCTAAGACAGCGTACCTTTTAAAGGTGCTACTGATCTGATAAATCGAGGCAAAGTTGATCACGAACCCATTTTTGATTATAGGATGTAATCAAAAATAATACAAGATATTAAGTATGCGACTGTATAGCTCATCTAAGAATTAAATCATACTTCATTTGATGCTTAAACCAAGTATATTGCCTCTTTGCATATTGCCTTGTTGCTGATTGAGCTCTTGAGACCATTTCATCAAATATACAGGAGCCATTTAAATAATCTCTTATTTCTTTAAAACCAAGCGCTTTACAATTCCAATCTTGAATCGATGCAACCTCCTCTATGGCCTCATTTCGTATCATATGTAAAAAACATTTCTCTATATCTGCATATAGTTTGGCTCTATGTGGATTTATATTGATCACAAAGATATCTTCCCTTTTATATTACGAGTATGTACTTTCTTGCCACTGAGTAATACTTTTACCAATTTCAAAATAGACTTCAAGAGCACGTTTAATTCTGTATGTATTACAAGGTTTATATTTAGCAGCACTTTTTATACCGATTTTAGCTAATATTTCATGTATATCACTTTTTGATTTTTGCATAAAAATTTTTTCTATTTTTAATTTTACGTTTTGTGAAACTTCCAGTATATATGCAATACCATTTATAAAACTTTTTAGGTACATACCACTTCCTCCTGTTATTATTGGTAATTTCCCATCACCCCAACATTTTTGTAGTACCGTATCTAACATTTTCAACCATATACCAACAGAAAACTGTGTATTCTTATCTATGATTCCATATAATGCATGCTCAAATATCTCCTTGCATGCTTGGCTGCGCGGTTAGTATTGGTATCTCTTTGTATATCTGAAGCAAATCTGCATTTATTATAGTACCGTTGTACTTGACTGCTATTTGCCCTGCAAGTTGCAGCTTACCGGACCGTAGGTCCACAAATAACTACTGTTTTATATCTTTTTTGCATAGCACATATCAATAAAATTCTAAAATTGATTCTTTGTAATCTAATTGCTATATTCTAGCTATTTGAATCATACGAGCGTCTCTTAAGATTTTTCACATTAATAATAAAATAGGCATGGTAGAAGTGCTTTTGCCTCTTGGAATTGACCAGAATTTTACTTATCATATCGATTGCAAATACAAAATCGGTCAGCTCTTCAAAGTACCATTTGGTAAAAACAAGCAAATCGGCATCATAGTAAGAAACTCTACTACAGAATTTAATTCCCCAAAAAAAGTAATAAAAATAAAAAAAGTAATAAAAATATATAACATAATTCTACCAAATCCTCAGCTGAAATTTTTAGAGGAATTTGCACGTTATAACATGACAAAGAGAGGGCTCGTACTAAAAATGGTATATAATCTATCCAAAACACAATTGCTAAAAGTATTAGATACCAATTAGATACAAGCAGCAACAAATAAACAACATGATACTGAACATGTAAAAATATATCGTTAAGCGATATTCAGATAGAATCTTACGCACAGATTGAGCTAGATTCAGGATACAATTGCTATTTGCTCGAAGGAGTAACTGCTAAATTTTGCTAATCTTGGCATCGTAGTTGTTGATGAAGAACATGAGCAATCCTTTAAGCAAGAAGAAGGTGTAATATATAACGCAAGGGATATGGTTGTTTTAAAAGCCAAGTTGTATAATATTCCAATTATACTTAGTTCTGCAACTCCTTCTTTAGAAAGCTTAGCAAATGTACATTTGAAGAAATATAAACATATTACGCTTACTCAGAGATTTCGTAATATAGCAATGCCGATTACGGAGAGAGTTGATATACATAGTATGCATACAAAGTGTATTAGTAATACATTACGTGAGGAACTGATTAAAAATTTTGCAAGATCTAAACAGAGTTTACTTTTCTTAAATAGAAGGGGGTATATGCCAGTCACAACTTACACAGATTGCCTAGAGGAATTATCGTGCCCAAATTACACATCTAAACTTGTATATCATAAGTATAGCAATAATATGCAATACCATTATTGCGTATATAATCAAAAACCAGATCTTGCATGCAGAAAATATGGCAATTCGAATTTCAATTCTTTTGCTATAGCAGTAGAATTTTTGGCTGAAGAAGTTGCTATAATAGTCCCAGATGCTCAATTATTAGTTATAACTAGCAATGTTATTAGTACAAGAAAGAAAGCTCAAGAAGTTATAGATTCTATCAGAAATAGAGAAGTAGATATAATAATTGGTACACAAATATTAAGCAAAGGGCTGCATTTTCGTGACATCTCATTAGTTGGTATTATTCAAGCTGATAATACTGCTGCCGATATAAGAGTCTTAGAGCCCGCGTACCAAATCATATCGCAAGTTGCAGGAAGAGCTGGCAAAGAGGGTGGTTCCGCAAAAATTATCATACAATCCAAAGATAGTGCAAATCCTTCTATCAAGTATGTTATAGCAAATCAACATAAGCGATTTATTGAAGAAAAGATAGCTAATAGAAAAATTGCAAAAATGTCTCGATTCTCAAGACTTATCTCAATAACATTCTCATCATTTGATGAACATAAAGCCCTATGTACAGCAAGAGAATTCATAAAAATGATCCCAAAAATAGAGAATGTAGATATCTTCTGTCCAGCACAAGCTCCACTTTATTTACTAAAAAAACACTATAGATATAGACTTCATCATAAGAGCTCAAAAAAGCTTTAATATCCAAAAATTACTGCAAAAATCCTTACTGAATATAAAGGTAGACCGTCTTGTAAAAGTCAAAATAGACGTGGATCCTTACTCATTTTTGTAAATGAAGAGTAATATAATGATGAATAAACATAAAAGCTAAAGAACAACGGTGATACACCTTGATATTGATTGCTATTGATATCTAAGCACATAATACTCCACCAAAAAAATATCGTTAGTAGAGAGAGTTCACTTATAAGGCACTACTATTTAACCACAGGACTAAGCATTATAACAAATCTATCAGAGTGCTCTCATTGCAGGAGTGTTTCTCATAGATAGACAGTAATGAAAATGGTTGCTATAGTAAAGTTTTGAGCAAGAATGATGATCTAATCCTCAATATGAATGCTCCAAGTGCAAGTCTTTATCAAATATTAAGAATGGATTTGTTCGAGGTAAGTAACGTTACAGATGTGGTGAATACCGTTACAATTTTATTGAAGGTGATGAGCGTAATAAATACGACAATAAAATACGTAACCTTGCCATAAGGATGTATCTTAATAACTGTGGATTTCGCAGAATTTCGCATATATTAAATATACCCTTAACAACCTGTTTTAACTCGATAAAGAAGGCAGGTCAGATTGTCGATGAAATGGTCAAAACTCGCAAAGAGCAGTCGGGTGAAATAGAAATATTAGAGATGGATGAGCTCTTTACCTTTGTTAAAAAAACCTAGAAGAAACAGCGGAATTCAGCAACCCATACACCAGAATTCGGACTGCTGTGGATAGAACAGACTTAAGACTGTTGCGTTTAAAATATGCGCATCAGCGACATTGTGGTCATAATCCCCCATAGCGCATTATACAAACAATAATTTAAAATGTATATAGAGAATAACACGTGTATTATGGGTAATTAACTATTTATATACTTTAAAATAGCATAGATTGATAGCAGGCTATATAGTTCATATAATATTTTGGCCGCATAGAAAAATGGAAAGTAAAAAATGATAAATCATGGAAATTTGAGTGTGAGAGAGTAAATTATTCGTATAATACATATAAGGTGATTGAGAGAATATTATCTCGGAATTCAAAAAAAGAGATGCTATCAGAAGATATAACATAGAATATGATTAGGAATTATTTGGCAGATGTGCGAATATTTTATAGATGGTACGAAGAAATAGAACATAGCGGTGATTTAAGAAAATAACCTTTTATCATATGAATGGCTATAAAGAGTACATGATAAGCAATAAACGCAAGAAAAGTAAGACGATTAAGATCCAGTCCAAAGTTTGAAGAATTTTTGCTGTTTTCTGATTAGCAAGAAGGTGCTAAAGAAAAAATCCAGCTAAAAAATTGAAATATGTGATGCATGCTAGAAAATTGAGACCAAAATCATTAGATAAAACAAGAGGTTCATAGATTGCCATCGACAACAGCACATTCATCACATTGGATGCAAAAAAGGAACTATGCAATAATTCAACTATTATTGCAAACAGCTAAGAGAATATTTGCCAAAGATGATGGAGGAAAAGAGAAGATATGTTTTTTTGAGTAAAAAAGGAAAAAACCTTACTGCAAGAGCTGTTCAGAAGATTGTGAGGTGATTAGGAGATAAAAGAAACATAGAAGAAATAAGTCCGCATATATTAAGGTATACATTTGCAATAAATTATTTAAGATCAAATCCAGGGCGTTTAAGAGTTAAGAAATTTACTAGGGCATGAATCGTTAGATACAACATCCGTGTACACAGTGGCATCGAAAGAAAGATTGTCAAAAACATTAGAGAAATCAGAAAGATATATTAATGAATGAAGAGAAAATAATTATTGAATGGTTATTAACTGGACAAGAAAAAGAGTTTATAACAAACGAATCGAGAGGCATAGAAAACAGGCTAAAGTATGCTGCAGGAATCTGTCATCTTAAGCTTAAAGGGCGCTTCATTGAGGATTGGTCAAAAATATCAATTAAGGTGCTGAATCACTTTGCTAAGCAGTTGGAAGTGGAATTAGTTCATAATAAATTGATATTTAGTAACAAAAACAGTAAATCACGGTAAGAATAGAAGTTAAAGAACTTCTGCACTTTAAAGAGTTTGATTTTGAAAGCGATAAATTAGTAGCAGAATTTATTAAACAGAATCCAATTTTGATTAACAAAAAAGAGGCTATCACTGATGCAATAGAGAGATATTTGATTAATAGTCGAGTAATACTTCTAAGCAAAAGCAGGTTAATGAAATATGTTTATGCTCAATATGGTAGAAAGCCAATAAAGGTTCGGAATATTTATTGACAATAGATATAGGGTTGCCATTTAACTTACCAATTTATTGAAGTTAGAACTTGGAAATACTGTTGTGGCGAATGATACATCCTAAATATTCGGAAAAACTGACAATGCTGCTCCATAAGAATAATATAAGCAATATAAGATAGGATAAAACCAAAAAATAAACATGATGTGATGGTGATTTGCAATCTATTATGAAAGCACTAAAACACTAGTAGATTTGATGGTAGCAAGTGATGATAAATTGATGATGGAAATAGAGAGAAGAGTGAATTTATAGATACAAGGAAAAAGGCTCTGATAAGCAAATCATATGGCTTCAATCGGAAAGTTCGGGAGATCGGATTATTCTTTGTCGCCAAAAGAGAGTTAAAATTAGGAAATTTGTATTTACCACAAAGTAGATTTTGCAGAGATTTCTGGTCACCTTTATACAGCAAAAAGAAATGAAAAAGGTCGTGCATAAAGATCGTGCATAAGAATATAAGAATTAAATGGCAAAGAAGACACGAAAGAAGTTATAGAACTAATATTGGAGGAATGTAATCAACATCTAGATTTAGCAGTAAGATCATTTGCATATAATAATTTTGCTGATTTTAGAAATGGGAAATTAGTAATTCACAAAGATGATCCATTACCAGATTCGTAGTCCATAAAAGAGCTAAGAGCTAAAGAATATAATAGATTCACACGCAGAGCCGATCAGAATAGAAAATATGCTTATTAACCTGCAAAGAAGAACAAATTATATGAGAGCCTTTAAACCATTGGAGGGATATTCAAAAAGAGATAACAATTGGAACTCAGAATGCTAAATGCTACTTTAACAGGGCATGCAACAAATCTCGGTCTTTATGGCATGAGTAGGAATTGCCGCGGAATCAATGGAGATAAGCTTAGTTATGTGTCCAATTATTATATCATTCCTGAAAACTTGAAAGAAGCAAATAACATCTTAATTTTAGCTCAGCAAAAATATTGGCTAGCAAAATTGATAGGCAGTAGTGAAAGATGTTCTTCGAATGGACAGAGATTTAAAACAAATTATAGAGAGCTCTATTCCTCAATGCATCGAAGATATTTTGGTGCATTAGATAGAGCAATTACTGTGTATACTCATATATCAGATCAATGTAGTGTTTTTAACACTGAAATATTGTCATGCGCAGCAAAAGAAGCAACTTATGTTTTAGATGCTTATTAGACAATCAAGGAATAGTAAGACCGTTTGAGCATTCAACAGATACAGCGGGCTTCACCAAAATTATGTTTGCGCTGTGTTATTTACTAGGCATTTCATTCCAACTGCATTTTAAAGATATTAAAGATCAACAGTTTTGCAGTTTTAATAGAAAGAAAACAAAGAGACCAGAATTATTCAGTACAGAAAAAGTGAACCAAGAGCTAATATGTGAGCAATGGGACGATATGATAATGCTGGCGCGCTCGTTAAAAAAGGGGTTAATTAAACCTCATATCATTATTAAAAAGCTTAATGCACAGCAGGGGGTTAAAAAGATAGCTAGAGG
>NZ_JAJBJC010000133.1 GCF_021811825.1 Candidatus Anadelfobacter sociabilis
GGTATCTTAAATTCTTTGATCTGCGTCATAATTTATGTTAAAATGCTGTGAGTCTTTTTTTAGAGAAAAATAATGTGATATCTGTAGCAACTAATAGTTATACTATTTCCATTCGATATCCAACTCCATTTATATATTGATAGCACAAAATTGTTATAATAGCTATATTTATGATTGTACAAACTATGTTTTTACACTTTTAATATTTTATATGATCCCTTTTCCACACATCAATCCTATTGCTATCTCTATAGGGAGTATTAATATACATTGGTATGGTATTGCATATGCATTTGGTATTATATTAGCTTTTTATTTACTAAAAATATTGAATAATATCAACAACAGTAAAATTTTTAATCAAGATGGATTAGATGCATTCATTTTTTACTCAGTGCTTGGTGTGATAATTGGTGGAAGGGTTGGATATGTAATTTTTTATCATACCTCTTGGATTTGGCAAGATCCACTAAGATTAGTAAAAATTTGGGAGGGTGGTATGTCTTTCCATGGTGGTGTTATAGGATCTGTCGTTGCACTATATTGTTTATGCAAAATTCACAAAATTCCATTTTGGCCCGCTGCTGATATAGTTGTATGTATCGTTCCTATAGGTATTTTTCTTGGGCGGATTGCGAATTTTATCAATTCTGAATTAATAGGGCGTATTACCAATGTTCCTTGGGCTGTTATTTTTCCTTTAAGCGACGGTCTACCGAGGCATCCTAGTCAATTGTATGAATGCATGACTGAAGGAATGTTACTAATGATACTTATGCCATCACTTTATATGATTAGCGATATTCGCAGTAAACATCGTCTTCTTTCTGGTATTTTTTTGATGAATTATGGAGTAATTCGTCTTACAATGGAATTATATAGAGAGCCAGAAATAATTATAAACATCTTAAATTGGGAAATTTCTATGGGACAATTACTATCAATTCCACTCGTTATTGCGGGCATTATATTAATTTTTAGTCACAGTAAATCTTATGCATCGTAATGTAAAAAGAATTTATAAAATCTTATCGCAAAAAAAGTATAACACATTCTGTAGTATTTTTGTGTTATGGTCTTCAGTAATTCTTTTATGTTCATACTGGTCTTTAAATTTTTGTGGAATTGCTTTTGGACTGAATAAAATTACCTCACATTTAAAACATGATAGTACCTCTACAAAAAGCCTACATGTTAAACAACAAATAAAAGTTAGCAACTTGATTGCAAAGAAGAAACGATATCATATCAAATATAATCATAGTAGTAATTTTATCTATCAAGATAAATATGCGGGATTGGTAGTGGATGAAAATACGGGAATGATAATATATGAATGCCATGCAAAACAATTAAGATATCCTGCATCTTTAGTAAAGATGATGACTTTATATTTGACATTTGATGCTATTGAGAATGGTAATCTTAATCCGCGCAACTGTGTATATATATCATATAAAGCTAGTCGACAAGAGCCGAGTAATCTATCGCTTTCTCGAGGAGATTGTATACCATTAGTTACAGCTATAAATGCTATTGTAGTGAAATCTGCAAATGATGTAGCATGGGCTTTAGCAGAAGCAATTTCTGGAAATGTAGCAAAATTCGTAAATCTTATGAATAAAAAAGCACATCAATTAGGTATGTATAATACTGTTTTTTCTAATCCAAATGGTCTGCACAATAATTCTCAAGTAACAACTGCATATGATATGGCGCGTCTTGCTCTTGCGCTACGCAAAAATCATGGACGTTATTATAACATTTTTAAACAAAAATATTTCATTTTTCGTGGTAAAAAAATTCACGGACATAATCATCTACTTCACAAATATTATGGAGCTGATGGATTAAAAACTGGGTATACTAGTATATCTGGATTTAATATTGTGACATCAACTAAGCGTAAAAAAGGTAATCTAATTGGTGTTGTAATGGGTGGTAATAGTGCATCTGCACGCGATCATCATATGATGAGATTATTAGATTATGCTTATGCTAAATTAAATGTGTATCATAATACATCACATAAATATCATAACAATAATAGTATAATACAAAAAAGAAGTAGCGATGTTACTGAGAACAATAATTATATAAATATTTATGATCATTATAGTACTATCTCTAATGGAGATATAGCTACAAATAGAACAAAAATGCATAATATGCATACTGATGTTACTACTAAAATACGTAATGAAAATGCTTTTGATGTACTAAAAATTGAAGAACATAAAAAATATATTAGCAAACAGAAAAAATTCTGTTCCACTTTCGGAAGAACAAAAAATGTAAAAAAGAAATTATAGTGATTAATTAATAAGTATATCAATAAATGATAAATAAATTGATAAATAAATAATTATTTATAGTGTATAGATATAGAATGTTGTTTGCAAAAATTTGTATAGACTTAAAGCCAGTGTATAACAATATTTGTGATGGAAAAGAGTAAGTTGATGGAATGGTATTAACAAAAATTGTGAGTCTTTTATATATTGTGATTCTCTTTTATGCTTTTTTAGTCTCAATTTGGACTGTAACTAAACTTCTATTTGTACTTAGAGATCTTTAGTCTATTTTTATATTAAATAGATTATGATTGCAAAATAAAACCAAAAACAATTGAATCTTAAGAAGCATGATAAATAAAACCTTATTCTATACGCAATCTATAGATGCGGAGAGTATTGTATCATCGAACAAGAGCAGATTACAGATTATATACAAATGATATATTGCCAATAAAATTATAAAATTAGTTATGTGATGGTCTATTTCTATATAAATAGATCTTTTTGCTTAAAGATATAGAAGGATAGTTGTAATATAATTATTTGATAAATAGTGAAAGTGGGAGATTTAAAGATTAAGATTTGTAAGATCTTGCTGCACTTAAGAATAATCGATAATGGGAAATAGGTCAGAACGGACTTTT
>NZ_JAJBJC010000134.1 GCF_021811825.1 Candidatus Anadelfobacter sociabilis
AAGATTTTGAGCAAGAATTACCTTGGGATAAGATAAAATATTTTGTAGCTGACAAAGGATACGATACTTCAAGGGTTAGAAATACTATAAAATCCTATGGTGTAACACCTGTAATACCGTTTAAAGGTGTTTACTTGTCAGAAGAATCTGAATTAGGTCCAGAAGATTTCTATGATGTTAAGCTATATAAAAAACGCAATATTATTGCGCCTTTTTTTGGTAAGTTAAAGGAGAACAAGAGAATTGCAATGAGATTCGATAAATGGATTCTACATTCCTTGCATTTATTGCTCTTGCTATTGCTAAACTTTATAAACTATTTTGTTAACAGTGCCATAGATCTTAACCCCCGCAGCTTCGTTAATTGTTGATGGGAGCGTCAATATATCTGGATTATAGGGCAATTTTCATTAAAAACCTTTCAAAATGGGAATCCACGATAAATATCTTGAGATCCGGACAAAATGAGGGTTTGGAGCTTAATCATTGGAAATATGATGCCTTTTAATCTCTATTAAGTGGTATATGTGAATTATTGCTAACAACTTGTGTCTCGCATTGTGCTTTAATCTTCCTCAAATATTGATATAGTGTTTCACGACTAATGCGAAAGTGATGAGCAATTTGAGTTTTTGTCTCTTTAGTTTCTATGCGTTGTTTCAATTCACTGACCTCAAGATCAGAGAGTGTTTTTTTACGCCCTTTATATACACCACGTTTTTTGGCAAGAGCAATACCTTCTAATTGACGCTCTTTAATTAACGAGCGCTCAAACTCTGCGAATGCTCCCATCACAGATAGCATAAGATTCGCCATAGGTGAATCTTCGCCAGTAAAAATAAGATGTTCCTTAATAAAATTTATTTGCACACCTTTATGAGTTAATATTTGCACAATGTGGCGTAAATTATCAAGATTTCGAGCAAGTCTATCCATACTATGTACAAACACTATATCACCTGCGCGCGAAAAATTAATCAGTTCTTCCAGTTGAGGTCTCTTAGTATCTTTACCCGATGCTTTGTCGAAAAAAATACGATCAACTACAACGCCTTCTAATTGTCGTTCTGAATTTTGATCCATAGTACTAATTCTGATGTATCCAATTTTTTGTCCATTCATGTCATTCTTTGATAATCTTTAAATATCCCTGATTGCCATAATCAACTATTTTTTGATTAAATGTCATTAAATACGAATTAGTTTCTCGACATGATGCTATAATTATCCTATCAGCTGGGTCTTTATGTTCGTAATGTATAAGTTGAGAACTTGCTATGAGTATCTCAGAAGATAATTGAATTAAATTTAAACCAGAAATTGATAATAATTTATTGATCCAATTATCAAATGATACAGAAAAATTTATTTTGCCTATTGATGATAGCATAGCTATCTCCCATATACTGATAGCAGAGATATAAAGTCCATTTTTAGCTTTTAACTCATCTATAAGCTCTACTTGTTTTTTTGATAATTTAATCCCTTCCAAATACCAAATGATTACATGCGTATCTAATACTAATTTTTCAATACTATTCATTATTCATCTCCCACTCTGATTGGGTCGAAAAATTTACAATATCGCCTTTGATTGTTAACATACCTTTCATACATCCAAAAAAAGACTTGTTTTCTGTTTCATTATTAATTGGAATAATTTTAGCAATGGGGCTTTTACGTTTTGTAATGGTTATAGATATATTTTTATTTTTTATTTCATCTACCAAATGCAAACAATGCTTTTTAAATTCACTTATAGATATCTCATTGTTTTTATTTTCCATATTAATGACCATAGTTATATATATAATCATATTATAATTTTATATACCAATAGTCAATACAACCAATATATAATCGAAATATAACAATCCTTGTGAAAAATCAAATTTGTCAAATTAGAGTCTATTACCTTCATAGAAAGTTGTCAAGAAATAAAAATATCGATCCTATTCTGACAATTTTTGATGATAGATCTGACATCAGGTTAGGGTATACCCCAAGTGGACAATGGAATTGTCATTCATCCGTCATTCATTCTGATCCTACAGTCAAGTTAACTTTGGTTTTTTTAAAAACGATAGGGGGTTACAAAGATGAGATTTTATGCAGTATAGGAAGAAGATGGCTTCTATTGCATTCGTTAAAATCAAATAAATAAGAGCGAAATATTGATTCCAACTGCATAAGGGGGGTCAAGAGTTTCGTAGAAATGTTCACAATGCATGTAAGTAATGTATCAAATATGAAGAGAGAGTTTATAAAAAGAAAGTTTACAAAATAATACCTAGTATGTATATTTAGTATGTTATAAAAGACTATGCTCATGATGGAAGAGCCAATGATAGGAGATTTTGTCTTTTGTAAAAGATTTGTAAAATCGTATACTATTATACGAATGTTTTTGTATATTATGCTGTTATAGGGCGAATGTGGTAGGATCGGAAAGGATACTTGACTCTCATATGGATTTATCGTATGGTTCTAAATATGACTCTTAATATGGATACAAAATAAATATATGAGAACAGAAATCCAAAAAATCACCGTAAATCTTCCCAAAAATTTATTAGATGAAGCAAAAAAAATCACTGGCTTGGGCATCAGTGATACACTAAAAAGTGGTCTAGAAAACATCATAAAAAATAAAACTAACAAAAAATTAATTGAGTTACGTGGCAAATATAAATTCGCACTAGATTTGAATAAACTTCGCATTGATAATAACTAAGATGATTGCAGTTGATACAAGTTCTTTGATTGCATTTTTTGCTAACGAAGCAGGAGAAGATGTAGAAAAGATTAGTATTTATGCTACAAGTGGGGTTATAGTATTACCTCCCGTTGTTTTATCGGAAATGTTAAGTGATTTTAAAATGCCTACTGAAATTAAACAAGTGTTGATCAACATGCCTAGTTTAGAGATAGTTGAAA
>NZ_JAJBJC010000372.1 GCF_021811825.1 Candidatus Anadelfobacter sociabilis
TCTCGCGGTGGAGATTTAGATAAATTGAGTGATCCTTTTAAGAAACTGTGTGATGATAATTCTAATTTTCTAGTTTTTTTAGCAGCAGGCAATGATGGTCGTGATCTCAGTGAAAAATACAAAAAAGAAGAAGTAGAGCAAAGTATTTATAAAAAATAAAGAAAATTTTAAGAAAATGAAAAATATAATGGGAATTGAAGAAGATGGATCTCATTCAATAATTTTAACTAGAATTTTACATGAAATTTAATAGTTTATAAAAGCAAAATTTTGATTAAGTATAAGATAAATAAAAGTAAATGAATAAATCATTTGAATTCTCAAACAACGAAATACTATTTGGAGAAAATAAATACAATCCATTTTGCTTTACATTTGCAGATGATATTGCACTAGAAATTGCAGATCGCGAATTCGGACTAAATGATATGTGCTATCAAATTGGAATTGAAAATGATAGATATGCTCTAAAAGATCAAAATATGTTTTGGCTTAACAAAGAAAAC
>NZ_JAJBJC010000373.1 GCF_021811825.1 Candidatus Anadelfobacter sociabilis
ATTATTTACATTTAACTGAAAAAGATAGTTTATCATTCTTTTCAAGAAATTAATTTGTGTTTTAATTAGAGTTGTTTGAATCATCTTTATCTTTAAGTGCTTGCTGACTTTCATCTTCTTCATCTTCATTACTATCAATTTCAATATCATTTTTATTTTCATTTTCATTAGTATTTGGTGTTCCATCACTTCTATGCTCACTTTTACTTCCATCACCATCTTTATCATTATTTGCTGTTTTAAACGAAGAGTTTTTATTACTTCCTGATTTTACTGATTCATTATCCTTAAATTCTTCATTTACAACCTTCATTATTTGATAATTTACGTCTTCCTATAAATATAAAAATCTTATTCTTACAACACTACTTTCATTTGATGATATATTTATTGAGTTATCTATAGTTTAACAAATTATTTAAGTTCAAAATAATTGATATCATTAATTTTTTACCGAAAAAATCACGATAAGTTGTCATCTTTGATGATTTTTCATCTTCGCTCT
>NZ_JAJBJC010000135.1 GCF_021811825.1 Candidatus Anadelfobacter sociabilis
AAATATTTAATTTTACAAACAAGCTGAATAAAGATGTTCATTGTGTAACTCTAAATAATTCAAAAGATCAGGAAGAAAACAAATCTATTAAAGGTACTATATTGATATAACTTAATAGAAATAACTATAGAGACTCAGTTGAAGCAAAGCGTCATAAGAAAAATAGATCCGTTATTCAGAACTATAAACATGCTGTTTACTCTCTTCCATCTGGTACTTTATTTGCTATTTTTATATTAGAATAAAGTGGACTTCTGTGATACTTTGCATAAATCTACCTTGATTTGTGTGATTTCTCGTTTTGAATAAATCTAATTTTATTTAATAGATGCATTAGAAGAAGAGCAGAAGAACATAAATATGTCAAATATGAATTATTTTGGAACAGATAGTTCAAATAGTGAATTAATGCATCAATTAAACAAAATCAGAAGAAATCAAGGGAATATCTCTTTAGATAATACTGAATATATTCTTCATAAGAAACATATTAAAGATGACTATTTTTCAAGCTTTAAAGATACCCAACCGAAGTTAGCACAAAATACCCAATTAAAATTAGGTCTAAACTCATCTGAGAAAAATTGTTCTTCAAACTTGGTAATTCTATCGCATAATTGAGTGAAAATGCAGGTTTATTTGCATTATAGAAAATACATATAATATAAAAACTATTGTTAATTTTGTGTATATTTAGTCAACAACTGAAGGAAACTTCCAACTTCCTCAAATAATGAAAAAGATTAGTAAAGCTTCTGTTAGACTTACGAAAAAATGAAATTAAAACTCCAAAAATTAATAAAAAGGACATTAGTAGCTTCAAGGAGCATTTTCCTATTAATATTGAAGAAAATGAAATCGATAATGAAGATCTATACAACAGTCAGCAAAATATGAATGCTTGTGTTGCAAAATATGCGAGAAAGATTCAAGGTCTTGATGATTCATTTGAAGAAGACAATCCATTAACTATTTAGTAAAACTTATTAACCATTAGAATTTAATTTTGTAAATAAAATTATTAATAAATATGACATTATAGCAAGTAACTTTAAAAATGAGATCGAAAGTCAGAGAAATAACATTCTTCCTGATCAGATTGCATTAAAGCCTGATAAATCTAATGAGTAAGAAAATTAAAAAATTGAGAATAGAACTTAGATAAAGAGGAAGAATTATTGTTAATTGTTTATTTAGAAGTGAGTCTTCTTCAAATAAAAGTCAAGAAAACTGACCAATAACTTGATTAAAAAGCAAGAAGTCTAAAAAGGATAATTTAAATGAGAAAATTAATGTAAATCTAAAAGAAGTCATAAGTATTGCTACTAAAATTAGAGACAAAAAGATGATTCATCCAAAGAAATCATTAAGCCCAGAGAAATTCCATAAAGAGACCAATCAAAAATCTCCTAAAAATTTTGAATTAACTCCTAATGGAATTAGCGAGAAAAGAACTTTAGATCCTTCAAATAAAAATAGAAAGTCAATCCTAATAAAGAAAGATAACAAAATAATTGATTATTTGAAAAATGATAGTAATTGATACCAGCAAATTAAAAAGGAAATGAGTAAGACACGTAAGCAATGAGCAAACTATCAAATAAACAAAACCGAATTTGATCGAGGAGATGACTCAATTCCAAATATGGATACCTGTGATGGAGAATTAGGTAAGATATATACTCTAAAATTTCTTCTTTTTAAAAACGATTTAATGTTAAATAGAAGATAAAGGTGAAAATATGATTCCATTATGGTTAAATGCGGATTTTGCTGATAAAGAAACTGAAGAAACATATTTTGAGAGTAATTCAAACACAGTGAAAAATCATCATGGCTCTTTAGTAAATAATAGAAATCTACTTGTTGATAGCCAAACTTCACCTAAATTAAGTCAGGATTCTTATTCACCTCAAAGTAAATAAGCAAGATCATTTTTCTCAAATTGCTCATACAAATTTCACCATTCAAAAGGAAAAAGGAAAAGTGCATAATCATATAAATTCCTTTGAGCTTGTACAAAAGAAATTATTTAGACAACACAAAGATAAAAACGATAATAGAATCATGGTATGAGTAATAAATTAAACTAATTTAGGAGGATGATGAATTGAGTGATTCCGATCAGAATTCTCTGAAATTAAAACTAGTTAAAATGAAAATAAATAAAAGATCCAATTCGACTAATAATGAAATTTTTAAATATAAACCTGACTGTGGAGTTAATACAACTCACCAAGTTATTAAAAATAAAGTAAATATGCATATCAGTGTTGCTCGCAAAAATGAAGCAATTAAGAAAATTATAAATAATCTAAATACAGAATTAAATCCTTCAGACAAAGGGATTATAGATTTGGCAATCAAGCTTGATATTAGAAAATGCTCATTAAGTATTTTTATATCGAAACTAATCTATTTAGAGGAAAGCTCACCAATTAAAAAGTTAGACCCAATGATAATAAATATTCAAAACCAAAATTGAATTGTGAAAGAGAGAACTATTTCAGATGAACGATGAGATATAGATACCAAATAAGCCGTGCAGGTATGTAACAAAAACAATAACAGAAGCAGAAACACCAGAGATCTATCTTAATATGAGTAAGCGAGTATTTTACACAAGAAGATTGCATTTCAGAGATAAGCCTCTAATGATTATATTCTTTGAAGGTGTTATTGGTTTTACTTTAAAAACTAACTTATATCTAAGAAGTGGAGTTCATAAGTTTATGAAAAGAAACTTTAATGAATTTCAAATAGCTATTGCTACAAATTGTTCATTAAGAAGTTCTCTTTCTATTAAATAAACTCCTTGATAAATGCCAAATTCCATATGATGCTATATACAGTCTAAATATTCGAAATGAAGATTCTTCTTATGCATTTTATGATCAAATTTACAAAGATTTCAAAATAAGCAAATC
>NZ_JAJBJC010000374.1 GCF_021811825.1 Candidatus Anadelfobacter sociabilis
AAATCATGAAAAGACAAGCAATGGCTCTATATCAGCAAGAAACAATTCAAGTAAATGAAAAATGATAAGGAACAACCAATCTAATGGAACTATTAGAAATTTGAATTCTTCAAGAGTCCAGCTTATAAACAAGGCTGGAAAAGTAATTAGTGCTACTAATGTAAGTTTTTACATACAATAAAATAGGATTTTAAGCTAAGATATATATCAAACAAAAGCACAAATGTATCAATAGACCGAAATATCAACAAGAATGGAGTGGATAAAGTGATCAAAAAGGTTGAAGAATGAGCAAGAATGTAATTCTGAAATGATAAATACATATATTCTGGTATATAAAGTATAGCTTAAAACAACTTCATAACATTTAGTTTATATTGATTATAAATTTCAAGTGAAATAATAGGCTTAGTAAAAGTGTTTAGACGAAAACTCCTTTGCTTGTTTTCTCTAAACTAGCATTCATCTTCAGCTTATATAAATTCATGACTTATGTTAACC
>NZ_JAJBJC010000375.1 GCF_021811825.1 Candidatus Anadelfobacter sociabilis
CTTTTTCCCTATTTTTGCAAGCTCTTTAGATATTATCTCCTTTCCATTAACTATTTCACAAATTCTAGGTTTTTTTAATTTTGGAACTTCTGGACATGTGCCAGTATCTGTTGTGATAGTGAAAAACTCCTTAGTTTTAAAATTTAATTTTAGCGAACTTATTCTACATAAACCTACAGATGTTGCCTCGATTCTATCGCCTTCCCATTCAACAATTTTATAAAAATCATCCATTCTTATAATGTCTAAATGCGATGATTCTCTGCTTAATAAGCTTCCTAAACTAACACTATCAACACTACAAAGCATAGTATGTTTATTACACTCTATTGTCTCATAATTTATTGGCCATGCAATTTTATCATCATACATCACAACCGTTCCCTCAACGAAAGCAGAATTGTTTAGTATTTTATTACTATATGGATGTGGGAAACTAATGTGAATAAAATTCATAACATAACCAGATGCGCGATCATTTAGCTTATTTAGTTG
>NZ_JAJBJC010000001.1 GCF_021811825.1 Candidatus Anadelfobacter sociabilis
GCTGACATAGGGGTGCCAACGCAAATACAACATCCTAGATCCTGCAAAATGCACAGAAACTGAGGCCGTTATACCATTATTTGACTATGCCTAATTTATACCTTCAATAAACGTCACAACACTGCATAATGTATCGTATATTTTGTTCTTAATATTTCCCTTAACCTCATCTCAGAATTTGTGTAACTAAAAGCTCATAAAATGTATGCGTTATAATTTAACACTATGGATATGTAAAATTTGTGCGCCAGGTAGAACTTTATCATCTACAATAACAAAACGTACATTAATATCATAATAAGTTAATGAAATAACATTTATCAACTAGTTATAAGTTAAACAATAAACTTGAAGACACTAATATTGCTCTACTATTGATCTAAAAATTAATGGTAAGATCAACGCATGGTTTAAATTGAGCGAAAAATCTACACAAAATAGCGCTAAAGACAATCAACTCATTTTATTAAATACATATAGTACTATAGTAAATTAACTAGTAATTTCCCTCTGCAAATCACCATTGTTGCTCAGTTTTACTTTTTTCAACTTGTTCTGATGATAGTTCTAGTGAAGTTTCTCTACCGAAAATAGATACGGAGACTTTTATTTTATTTCTTGTGGAATTTATATCTTCTATAATAGCTGAGAAACCAGCAAATGCCCCATCCATTACTTTAACAATCTCACCTACTTCAAATATATTCGTTTTTTCTTCATCCTTCTTTACTTGTTCTATCTTGCTAAGAACTACATCTATTTCTCTTTGTGGCACTTCACTTGGTTTATTAGAGATACCCAAAAACTTAGCAACATATTGAATATTACGTATCATGTTCCATAACGCATCACTCGGTATAAGTTTTATCAGCACATATCCAGGCATCATTTTTTTCTCAATATCAATTTTTTTGCCTCTTTGATTACGTTTTACAGTTTCTGTAGGCACAACTATATCCTCTATGGCACTTTCGATACCACGTCTACGCGCTTCATCCATAATTAGCATGGATGCTTTATTTTCATATCCAACTACAGTATTAACTATATACCACTTAGCTTCGCCCATAGCTACTAACCTTTAAAACCCTTTAAAATTTAATAAAAAATCTATAGCACCATAAACCATATAGTCCACACACAAAAAAAACACACCTGAAATTAATACCACAAATACTACTGCCGCAACAATCACTGCTATATCTTTTTTAGTCGGCCATACAACCTTTTTAGTTTCTATCATCACTTCTTTAATGAATTTTAATATTCTCATATTGTTCAAACTATAAAACTAGGAAGATGTATAAAGTATGTGGATACGATACTTACATAGTTGATATAACACCGCGAATTCAAATCACGCTACCAAGCAATTCAGACTTATATTATTTTATCAAATGAATGTCAATACACAACAAATGAATGTCAATAGAGAAAGATCAAGCCTATTACATCAAATTCTAACTACTATTGTGATTCTAATATATTGAATTAATTTTTAAAATTTAAAAAATTGTTGATATGTTACAATGACAAAAGAGTAGATTTTATCATACTAATCTGATACGCTTCTCATTCAAAGCATAGACTTTGTAAGATAATACATAAGGTATGGTTTTAGTGAAGTGTTAAGAATATAACAAAAAATAATATGGACAAATTTTATTGTATAAAAAAAATTGCGATTCATACAGTATTGATATTGTATACATGTTTCGTATCACTCTCATCTGCACTATTCATAATTCCCTATGTAAAGGTAAATGCACAAGTAATAAATGATTCAACAAATCTACAAAACAACAATACCCCTAACGAGACTAAAAAAGCCATAAGCAGTCAAGAATCGGACAATATGCTTAAAAGAAATTTTAACCTAGATAATGAAGAACAAAGTAAACAGAAATTTGCAAAGAATATAAAGATTAGCGCATATGGTGATAAAATATCGGTAAATTACAATTTAGCGAGGACAATGTGTCTTACACTTAACTATCAGACCAAAGAAGATTATAATAGTTGTACTTCATCACATACTAATGACTATATAAAGCAAGTGAATGATTTAAAGGATGCTAAATATGATATCATCATCACTCAATCCACAATTCAAAAAGATGTATTAAACGGAATCAATGAATTTAAAAAAGATAAAACATACAATAAATTAAGATTTTTATTTTCTTTGCATACACTTCCAATAACTTTGATAACAAAAAAAATATCCAAAATACAGAGTATTAACGATTTAGCTGGCAAAAAAATAGATGTTGGACAAAATTATACAAGCAAAAGGTTTATAGATGAGTGGGTGACTTATGCACAAAAGGACCCGCAAACGTTTTTTCTTCAGACTTTAAAATCTGATATAAAGCTTCAAGTAGCTACATTATGCAATGATCAAGTTGCAGCTATAGTATTAGCTGAAGAGCAGCCAAGTGATATAATAAGTAAAATTACAACATCATGTAATGTAAATATTCTTAATTTTAAAAATGTAGATGATTTTATAAAGCTTTACAGTGAATACGTCCCTGCTAAAGTTAGTGGTGGTGATTATCTTGGGATACCATTCCCAATAGATACACTGGGCTCTAAAATTACCGTACTATCATCATCTGATGTCGATGAATCCACCATATATGATTTTACAAAATTGATTGTAGAAAATCTCAATACAATTAAACAACTGCACCATTCTTTAAATGGCATTACTATAGACTCAATGTTCAATGATGGAGTAGTAGCTCCAATACATAATGGTGTACTCAAATATCTTAGTGAAATAGGATATGATTTAACAAAATTGCATACAGATGCATCCTAAAAAATATTTTACTAGCATCTCAAAACTTATTCTTCATAAAATTCAATGTTAGAATTTTCTTTTATTGTAGGAGATGGTGATATAGACAAGCGTTTGGATAAAGCTATTATTGATTATTTAAATAACTCATCCCCTGTCATAATGAATAAACAATATTCACGCAGTAAAATACAAGAGGCCATAGATAATGGACATATTACAATAGATGGTACAATTAAACGAGAGAGAGATATAAAACTTAAAGTAGGACAAAAAATTGGAATGAAATTGTGCGATGCGACTCACACCTCTACTTTAAAACCAACAGAAATGAGTCTAAAAATAGCATATGAAGATGAATACCTTGCAATTATTGATAAACCTGCTGGTCTAGTCGTACATCCAGGAGTGGGTCATATTCACGATACACTAGTTAATGGATTATTAGCACATTATGGAAATGATCTTTCATCTAAAATAAATACAAAAAATGCAATGAGATTGGGAATAGTGCATAGATTAGATAAAGATACTTCGGGGCTTATATTAGTTGCAAAAAATGATTTTACAGCATCATTACTAAATAAAATGATCACCATGCGAGAGATCAAGCGTACTTACAATGCGATTGTCTACGGACTTCCAGTTCCTGCTTATGCTAAAATTATAACAAATATTGCAAAAAGTCGTAGCGATCCAACAAAAATGATGATCTATTCGAAACGAGGGAAAATTGCGATTACAACGTATAAGGTTATAAAAGCTTTTTTCATCGAAGCATCAATAGATCAACATATTCATAAAATATATAAAAAAAATACACACTTGCAAGCATTAACTCTAGTAGAATGTGAATTGGATACTGGTAGAACTCATCAAATTAGAGTACATATGCGTTATAAGGGCTGTCCTATTGTAGGAGATACAAAATACTCATCAGATCATAATTTTAACTATTCAAATCTACAAAAAGAACTAGCAGAATTTATAATATCATTTCCAAGGCAAGCATTACATGCTAAACAGCTACAATTTGAGCATCCAATATCTAAACAACAATTGGTCATAACGTCACAAATACCAAAGGATATGGAAGAATTAATGATGAAATTGGGCAAAATAAATGATATCTAGAATATAGGTTGATGTCTTCAAAGTACCAAAAGGTGAGAAAAAATTATAAGATTATATGAAATAATAAAACTGGAATTAGTGTATAACAAATATATAAGTTTAAGAATATTTTTTGTTATGTTTCTCACATTCAACGAACATTGCATTGGTGATAAGTTTTTTATTACAAAAATGTTTCAGTAATGATTACTACAGTAATGATTTTATTTGATATTATATTTTTTTTCTTGTATCTTTTTACCTTATGTTTTTGCGCTTTGTGCTTCGCGGTATTTCATTTTATATAAATATTGAAAGCACTATTAGTGTTCAGTTTTGAAGGTGATTAAGCCTACAGTAGTTTTTTGTTATTAGTTGTAGAAGGTTGAATTATGAGTGATAATATGCAATCAGTGTATGATGTAAAGACATTGCAAGATAATGAGCTATATAAGGAGTATGAAGTCTCTGTTGCAATGCAGCCTGTTTTATTTGCAGCAAATGCAATGCTAATGGAAAAAGCAAAGACTTTTAAGTTAGCAGGATTTAGAGAAGGAAAAGTACCTTTAGCAATAGTGAGGGAACAAATTTGGTCTGGCATAATTGAAAATCAAGTCAATCTTAAAATAAGACAAGAAGTGGAAAGGTTGATCGAAGAAAAGAAAATAGATAAGACCGCAAAATATTCCGTAGAAGTAAAAAAGTTTGATCCCAATAACACATTAGAGTTTCTGGTAAAGTTTAATTTATTGCCAAAAGTACCAGAGATTGACTTTAATCACGAGAAATTCAAGAATTTAGAAGTTTTTGATCTAAAAATTGATGATTCTGATATGGATTTTATGTATAAGAATACCATCAATACTTTTGGAACTTTTAGCGCTGTATCAGATAGTTATAGAGCAGAAAATGGTGATATCATAACGATTGATTTTACAGGTACTATAGATGGCAATGCATTTGATGGTAACTCTGCTAATAATCTTAAAGTAATCATAGGCAATAAAGATTTAATAGATGATCTAGAAAGGCAATTAATTGGGCTGCGCAAAGGAGATGAAGTTTCTCTCAAAATAGCTTTTCCTAATGATTATTCAATGCAAGAGATTGCAGGGAAAGAGGCTGTATTTAATGTGAAAGTTAATGAATTGCTTAAATCAGATCCTTCTAATACTATTAGTGATGCATTTATTAAAAAGAAGCTAGATAAATTCGGAATAAAAAATGTGCAAGAGCTAGATAGGATGCTAAAAGATAGAATGGAGATAGATTTCAAAGCTAGACGTAGAGAGCGATTAAAGGGAGCGCTTGTTGATATTTTAGATCAAATTTGTGATTTTAATGTTCCAGATAGTATAGTAGAGAGTAATTTTGAGTTATTGCTGCAAGAACATAAAAAAAGTGGCGATCTTTCAGCAGAAAAATTAGAGGGCGATGCCTTACAACAATTAAAGCACGATATGAAATCTAAGATGAAGATTGGCTATATTCTTTCAGATTTAATAAGAAAATTTAATATACAACTTAGTGAAGATGATATAGAGCTTATGAAGCGTGAAGATATTATGAGAAATCCCGCTGAAGAAACAAAAATAGTAGAATTTTATAGTAATCAAAAAAACAACGAAAGAATTCAAGCAGTCATAGCAGAAAATAAACTAATAGATTGTATCTTCGATGAAAAAGCATCTGTAAAAAAGGTGCCGGTTACTTTTATTGAATTTAATAAGATACAAGATATTAGCGCATAGTTACTGTAATCACTACGTATTTAATGGAAGATATAGTACACAAATAGGAGAAATGAGAAAGTATAGCATGTTATTTTCTCTCACTCTCTCTATCGTGGCGTTGGTTTTTTATGTTAGTTTCTTTGCTCACTTCAATGAGAGGAGTATCTTTTTGTTACATTACATTTTGTTACAAAGTTATTCTCTATCATATGCAGCAAATAAAAACATTGCAATGCCAAAGGTTTCATATAGAAGTAGTGTAACATTGGAGAATGCTTTGTAAGATTTATATATTAATGAATGTATGACGGCATGACGCGGTCATCTTCTCATTGTTAGCAAAATTCTTAGAGAACAATATCTGATTTTTTGCTTAATTTTAAAATCAGATATCTATTTAAAGCTATATGGTTGATCTATAGAATAAATACTCTTTACTTAAAGCTTATAACTTATTAAATATCAAAAATAGTGATTAATTTCAGCTAAGGGTATTTATACAGTATTTATATGAAAGTACTGCCGAGCTGATATGGGTTACTTCTTTTTGCGATCTATAATTTATGTATTTATGTATGTTAGTAATATTTGTGAAATATAAAAAGATACTGTTTCTTGTTTAGAAATTACTTGATTATCGTAAATAATCATTTAAGCTGTGGTGGTCTGTGTATAGAAATTTCTTTGTTTTTGTCTTTGTGTTGTATAAATACTTGAGAGAATATTGATATTATAAATGCCTCTATGGTGGAATGGTAGACGCGATAGACTCAAAATCTATTACCTTTGCGGGTGTGCTGGTTCAAGTCCGGCTAGGGGCACCACTGTATCTTGGTATACAGACAATGTTTGCTAGCATTACATTATTCTCCCAATCTCAAAACCCTATCTCAGTCGATTTTTCTACATCATAAATTGTAAACTATATCCTATATGGCACTATTGCTCACCATATTGGAAGGTATTAAGTTACAATATACAATATATTTTTTATATTCCGATTATTTAGAGTGTTTTGATATATAGTTAAAGCTCTTAGTTTATAATTTTTAATTTTTGTACAGTACTAAAGTATCTATTTTCATTTTGTACAATTATTTTTTGTGAAATTGTATGAAGTTATTTAATGCTGGATGCAGTTAGAAATAGCTTTAGTGCTCATAATATGTCATCAAATAATTCTGACTCTGATATATTGATAAAGTATTGTAAGATATATGATTAATTTAAATATGTATCAGTTTATTTTATTATTTACTTTTTCTTAAATTTTCAATTTATCGTAAAACTTATCATAAATTTATAGGAATTATCATTAAATTGTTCACCTATATAATTATTTACCTATATTGGATAGTTAAAATATATTTTCAATATTGTCTTTATGAACAATACTACATTAACTATTCATTATAAAAGCGTATTTATAGCTTCAGACCATGCGGGATTTATAATGAAAGCTCAGCTAATAAAAAATATAACTAAATATTCCGATACAATAATAGATTTAGGTTCTTATAATAATTTGTATGCAGCAGATTATCCTGAATATGCACTAAAATTAATAAAAAAGATGGAAGAGGAAGTATCATATAATACTAATCCATCTGCAAAATTACAAACAATAGGTATATTAATATGTGGAAGTGGCATTGGTATGAGTATTGCAGCTAATAGATTTAATTTTATACGCGCTGCTTTATGTCCAACAATAAAATATGCAAAATTAGCGCGTAAGCATAACAACGCTAACGTACTTGTATTAGGAGAGCAAACAATATCAATAAAAAAAGCTATTAAGATTGCTGATACATTCTTTAACACTACATTTTTACAAGAAGAAAGATATGAAAGAAGAATAGAACAACTTACTAAACTAGCAATAGAAACAGACGAATAGAGAAATTTTGCATAAGCAAAATCTCTATATAATACTTTTTAAATTTTATTATTTGCTACTTGTAGTTTTACTATCATCCCATTATCATTTCGTACAAAAAAATAATATCTAAACCTCAAGTAAAAAAGAATATTTTAATTATGCTATCAATTTACAAAATATTCCAAAACATCTCTTCATATATAATCAATAATAGCAACTATAACAATTCGAATTCACTAGCAGCTGAAATTTTTTCTATTCTATTGTATTCATCATTTTGATATATCTTATTATCTGATGCTCTTGCTATTATTACCTCTCCTTGATTACTAATCCCTAAATATTTTCCATATATGTCTCCCTGCAGATTTTTTAAATATATATTACTACCAATTTCATATGAGTACTTAAGCCACATATTTCTTATAAATTCGAAACCATAATCCAAAAAATGGTGATAAATTATTTTAAACTCTTTCAACAAGATTTCTAGATATTGTTGTTTAAACATATTCGAATAAGAGTTTATAGAAGATATTGTAATATCTGTTAAATTTTTTTTACTAAAATTTACACCAATACCAATGATAAGAAAATGCTCTGCACGCTTCAATAATATACCTGAGATCTTTCCACCATTTACAATTACATCATTTACCCATTTTAATTTAATATCTTGATTCGGTAGTAGATTATGATTATTCCCCACAGAATTTGCAACTGCTACAGCTGTTACATAAGAGAGATATGAAAGTTGTGCCAGATTATAGCCTTTTGCTATTTGTAGTATTAATGTCACTGTTAGGTCTTGTTGATCAGATACCCATAGTCTATTGTATTTTCCATAACCAGACGTTTGTAAATCAGAAATTACCACATTTCCATGTATAGCTCTTCTTGAAGAAATTAGCCTTAATGCTTCACTTTGCGTGCTATCCAATTCACAGTAATATAGTGGTAGCCAATTGTCTATGTAATACATATATTCATGAACGGCATATATGTTAATTTTTTAATACCTTTAGTATTTAATATAAATCTATACGTAGGTATACAACAAAAAATTTTAATATAAATGATATAAAATATCATAATTTATATGTAATTTTTCATTATTTCAAAGTATAATTCACATGAAATATCGTAAATTTTTTATTTAGTTTTTGCTAAAAAAATTTATTTAACAAATGAGATAATTATAATACTCGATGATAAAAGATATAGCTCCGCATGATATAATTGCGTATACAGAAGCACTTGGAATTAATGATGTTGTTAATCATTCTTCTTATTTTAAACCTAACACCGTTTATATAGCAATAAAAGGTAGACAATTTGATGGTGCAGATTTTATTAGCAATGCTATTAAAAGCGGAGCGAAGATGATAATCATAGACGATAAGGATCGATATATGAGGGAAAGTGCGAATTATGAAAATAGAGATGATATAAAATTCTTATTCGTATCAGATGCACGATTTGCTATGAATGTACTTATAAAACATTTTTATCCAATAGGATCACAAAAGATTAAAGGAATTACTGGAACTAATGGTAAAACATCTTCCGCTATTTTTTATCTACAAATTGCTTCGATGCTAGGATTTAATAGTGCTGCTATTGGAACATTAGGTACAATTAAGTGTAATGCAGGAGATATATTTAAATGCGAGCATTTTGAGCCAGATTTATTAGTACAATATTACCCAAATGGTATTACTACTCCAGATGCTATTATATTGCGACGTCAAATTTGCTTACTTTTAGAGAGCAGATATAACTGCATCATACTTGAATGTACAAGTCAAGGATTAGATCAACAACGAATGGATCACTTGAGTATAGATGCTATGGGTTTTACTAATTTAACTCAAGATCATTTGGATTATCATGGTAGCTTTGAAAATTACTTTACCGCTAAGAAACGCGCATTTTCACATATTTTGTCTGCTAATGGTATAGCAATATTAAATTTAGATTCACCAGAATTTGATACACTTGCAAAAATTTGTAGTGAGCGCAAGTCTGGCATAAGAGTTTTAAGTTATGGAACAAAACAAGGTGATATTAATATAATCAAACATAATAATGGCGAGCTAAAGCTTAATATAAATGGTGCAGAATATACTACCAAATGTCACTTTTCGACGATACAAGTAAAAAATTTAATGTGCGCTTTAGGGCTAGGTATAGCTAGTAATTTTGATGTTAAACAAATGATAGAAATGATTCCGTATATTACATTACCACCCGGTAGAAGTGAATTAATTACTTGTTATAAAAATTCCGATATATATGTAGATTACGCTCACACACCAGATGCATTAAGTGTTTTATTATCAAGTATGCAATATGAATTAGCAAAAAAGAACAGAGAAACATGCACTCGAGGTAAATTGATGATTGTTTTTGGTTGTGGAGGAGAGCGCGATGCTACCAAGAGATCTATTATGGGTAAGATAGCTCAAAATTTAGCCGATTTTATAGTAATTACAGATGATAATCCACGCAACGAAGATCCATCATATATAAGGGAAGAAATAATCAAAGAATGTTATTCATCAAAGATACATGTCGTAGCAGAGCGCTCAGCAGCTATCAAATATGCTATAGATCATGTAGAAGAAAACGATATTCTTATTGTCGCTGGAAAAGGACATGAAAATTATCAAATTATAGGCAATAACAGGATATATTTCAATGATGCTGAAGAAATACGCAAAATTATAAAACAAAAAACGATGTAACATCATAATCTTTAAAGTACTATTTATTTTCCACATATCAATTCATACTGTTACACTTATTTCTTTTCTTATTCTTAATTTCTGAGTTGCAATCTAACTACCTATATATGATAATATAGTGAATTTATTATAAGTAATCGTATCGAACTATGCTATGTAGAGATAAAATCAAGCCAAGAACCTATAATTTATCTGATTTATTGCTGAAGCATAAGAGAATAACAAATGACTTATACAGTAATTTTATACAACATATAAAAAAGCCGCTAAAAATCATAGAAATAATAGAAAAAAATGGAGGTGAAGCTCGCATTGTAGGAGGTACAATTCGAAATATATTAGCAAAGAATAGCGTTACAGATTTTGATATTGCTAGTAGTTTTGAACCAGAAAAAAACATCGCTATTATGAAAGACTTAGTAGACTCCATCATTCATACTGGCATTAAGTATGGTACCATAACTCTTGTTATCGATAATTTGCCGATTGAAGTAACATCACTCCGGAAAGATATTAAATTTTATGGGCGCGCTGCAGATGTAGAATACAATGCAGAGTGGTGTGATGACGCGTTAAGACGAGATTTTACTGTTAATGCTATCTCAATGGATAAAGAATACGTGATTTACGATTATTTTAATGGAATTGCAGATATAGATGCTGGTATTATTCGTTTTATAAAAAATCCCGAAGAGAGAATTAAAGAAGATTTTTTACGTATCTTGCGATATTTTCGTTTTTGTTCTTATTTTGATCAAGGAGTTATTGATAACAATAGTTATAATGCAGTAAAAAAGTTAGCACCTTGTATTAAGTACTTATCTGGTGAACGTATAAAAAGTGAAATGTGGAAGATTCTTGCTATTGAAAAATCACTATATACAATATACGGAATGCAAAAAGATAACATCTTACAGCATACAACACTAAACCTACCATATCTGCTAAATACACAACAAAGACTGTTTGATCGTATTGCTTTTTTACCAAATCAGCCATTGATTAATCTAGCTGCGCTAATGTTTTACAATAATACACGAATCGAAGATATAAATAATGATATAAACATATTATCACAACGCTGGAGATTAAGCAAAAATGAACTCACAATACTTCAGAAGTTATGTCTACCAAATGAGTATTTATCTATGATACCGAAACAATACAGAGAACTACAATTAGATAGTGAATTTGCACTACATGAAAAATTTTTATTTTATGTTGGGTACGAGTTTTATGAAAAATTTATAAAATTTTTAAATGTCATAAATGGAAGAAAGCACGATTTTCTAGCAAATAGTGCCTTACAGAATGCTCATAAATTCTTACACAATTCTCTTCCTAGTTGTCCAGTAAATGGTAATGATGTACTTGAATATGGCATTTCGGGCAATTTTATTTCTTATTGCTTGAATCATATACAAGATCAATGGGTGAAAAGTCATTTCACTTTATCACGTAGCGAATTACTTAATGCATTATCCACACTAATATGTAAGAAAGACAAAGATTGAAATATTTAATCAATGCTGAATGATATAATTTATGTATTGAGCTTTATTTAATAATAGCAATCGTAATACTAATATCTTAAAGTTAATTGATGCAAAATTTTTTTCTTAAAAATTTTATTATAATTCTACTTTGAGTAATGTTTATGTTAGTATTTACAATACACCTATATATCTCTTTATTGATGCGCTATGCATCTTTTTTGTAAGCCATTGTAATAATTGAGTTAATGCATCAACTTGGTCGTCGTTTTTACCATGTGGAAATTCTAGCAGTTCTCGCTCAAATTCATGAACCCATATAGTATTATTTGGTAATAATAATTTACCTGATTCTATTATAGGTGTGATTAGTAAAAATCGCATAAGTTTATCATATCGTGGTGTGATGGGAATTATAGGTATTTCTTTCTGTAATTCTTGTATTATTTGCTGTCCACTTGCTTTATCTTCTACTAATACAAATTCTGGAAAGAATTTTTTGTAATTCTCTATTATTATATTTTTAAGTAATGGATAGTCTATTTTATTGCGAAAAACATCTAACAGATAATAATTTCCTTCATAATAGCCTAAAGTAATGCACACAGTATAATCGTTCGTTTTGCCCATTTTTATTGCACAATCCCAACTCTGATATATAACCATTTCGCTATTACTTATACTTTCGCAATAATTTGTGGAATCATAATATTTAAACCATAGCTTTTTGAGAAAATTTGATTGCAAAGTAAGTGGATCTTGTAAATATTGAGCGCAGAAAGCATATTCACCGAGTTCTCTTTTTAACATATATATTTCATTACCATTATGACGACTAGCATGCAAGGGTTCATTTGCTTTTCGCAGATAAGAATATTCTCTACATTGATAAAATGTGGTTTTTTTATCAATTATTGGGATTTTTAATAAATTCCATCCTCCTTTTTTTAGTAAATATCCACTAAGATCATCACTATGTAATCTTTGCATTACGATCACTATTGCTCCATTTTTATGATCATTAAGTCGTGACATCAAAGTTTGTTCAAACCATTTAATTGTTTTCTCTCTTTCATATTTACTTAAAGCTTGTAAAGGTGTTTGAGGATCATCAACAATGATCAAATCTGCTCCCTCTCCAGTAAGAGTGCTATTTACTGAAGTAGCAAAACGAAATCCATTAAATTTAGTGATAAATTTATTCTGTGTATTCTGAATATTGGAGATTACAGAATTACTAAAGCATTCACGATACCATTTAGATTGTATAATAAGTCTGCAATCTTGTGAATGCTTTCTTCCTAATTCCTTATTATAACTGGCAACAATAATTTTCTTTGATGGATCTTTTGCTAATAACAAAGCAGGCCATGCAACACTCACACATAAAGATTTTAAAAAACGTGGAGGAATATTAATTATGAGACGCTTTAATTTACCATTTTCTATCTCATTCAAATATCTTAATATTAATTCTATGTGCCAGTTATACTCAAGCCTACAACTAGGGTGAAGTGTGTTAAAAGCTTTAATAAAGAAACTGTTATAGTCACTTGCAACAATTTTTTTTATCACTTCCTTTATTGCAGTATAATCTAAAAAATGACTTGTATTGTCCATAATTAATATAACTCAAATACTATCATATATCACACCGTTATTACGGAGATATAGTATTCGCTAAATGCGCTAAAATTATCTCTATAAATGAGGCGTATAATCAATATAAAGAATAATAAAGTTATACAATAAATTACCAAGACTGTAAGTCATGATATGGTTTATGCTAGAGCAATTTTAAAAGTAGCTGTTTTAACTATAGCACTATTAATTTTTTATATTAGCTAACTTATTAGCTAATTTTTAATAAATGTTTAACAGAGGTTTTTCTAGACAAACTTAGTTTGTTCTATAATCTATAGCTTTAGTGATGATACTCTGTAATAGTTATACATTCTCATATACTACAATTAGAGTATGCAGCAATTTATTTATCTAAATTTGCACTTAAAAAAAGATATAAATAGTAAATACGAAGATAAATGAAAAAATGTAATAAGCGCACTATATATAAAAGACAGACTAATAAACCTTATATCAATAGCTGTAATAAGGCAAGTCTGAAAAAGTTGTCCATGGCCTTTACTAATGCAAAATACGGCTTTGCAGTTATTTGGAAAAATGAAGCTGCATTTAGGATGGAAATCATAATAATCTTTATTGCATTATTTATACTGTATTTTTTGAATATTGATATAATGCTAAAAATAATTCTGTGTGTATTATTTTTTATTTTATTAATAGTTGAATTGATAAATTCTGCTATCGAAATTTTATGCGATTTTGTAAAAGATGAATATGATGATGTAATTAAGGTGATTAAGGACATAACAAGTAGTGCTGTGGGATTGTCGATAGTACTTAATATTATAATTTGGTTATATGCATTTTATAAAGCATCGTCTGATTTTTTTAATTTTCACTAACTCATAGATTCATTTGTCTATTGCTCATATTATGCTAATTGTTAAGATCGTAATTTATCTTCAATTTAGTTGATTTTTCTAATATGCAAAGAAGAAGAATAAAAAGCAGTGCTAACATGAGAAATCGCAATATATCTCTTCGCTCAGATAATGCTATGGTCATAATAATCACTGGCAATATTGCTACAGGAAAATCCTATATACTAAATATCTTTAGTAAATTGGGATTTTATCTGATAAAAATGGATCAATTTACAGATTATTGCTTTCAAAATAATGAAATATCAAAAAATATTGTAGAGAACCTTAGTAAGGTATTAAATATAGATTTAACTGATCAACTTATTTCTTCAGATAGTGGAATTATAGATAAAGAGAAATTGTTAGATATATTATTTTATTCATATAAAAATGTGGAATTTTCATATAAAATATCCGCTATAGAAGAAATAATTTTTCCTATAGCACTCGAATATCAGTTGGAATTAGTACAAAGAATAGCAATAAAAGGAGGGCGAAGCATAGTAATTGAATCTCCACTATTTTTTGAAGCTAATAGTCGTTTAAAGTATAATACTGTAATAATGGTTACAGCATCAGAAGCTATGCAAAAGAAGAGAGCATTTATGAGAAAAAATATGACTAATGAAAAATTCTTTGCTATAGTTGATAAACAGTTAGCATATCAAAATGATGAAAAGCAGGTAAATTTAGTACTATTTAATGAAGGTAATAGATGTGCTGTCATCAACTCAATAAAGAGTATTATAAGGGGACATACAAATGCTGAGAGAGGTTGTGTTAGATACAGAAACTACAGGACTTGAATTGAAAGATGGACACCGTATTATCGAAATTGGTTGTGTAGAGTTAATAGATCGTAATAGAACTGGTAGATTTTTTCATACATATGTCAATCCTGAAAGAAGTATTGATAGTTTTGCATTTGCAGTACATGGCATCTCAGAAGAATTTGTTCGAAATCACAAAACATTTTCTCTAATAGCCCGTGAATTTCTTGATTTTATTAAAGATAGTAGATTAGTAATACATAACGCAGATTTTGATATACGTTTTATTAATCATGAGCTAGCTCCCCTAGGGTTGCCATTAATTGAAAAAAATAATGTTATTGATACATTACTATTAGCAAGAAAAAAATTTCCAGGATCCCCAGCAAGTCTTGACGCACTATGTAGAAGGTTTAATGTTAGTCTCAAAGAGCGCGATAAGCATGGAGCTTTAGTTGATGCAGAATTATTAGCTGTTGTTTATGTAATGATGCAAAAAGCTGTACAAGCGCGAATGGTATTCGATACGCATACTAAAAAATATCAAAGTATTGCTGAAGACGCATTACTTAATAATTTAGAATTAGATTTTATCCAAGAGCAAAGAAGATTTGTTTTATCAAATAGCGAAAAACAAAATCATGAAGAGATGTTAAAGAAGATAAAAAATTCTATTTGGGAAAAAATTAACAAAAATTGTACTTTGAAGTGTAATAAAGCTTGAATTTTTAAAAATAGCTTACATAAAGACATAAGTTTACAAATAAACAAATCAGTAACAAAGATATAATAGTGTATAAGATGTTCAATATTCTGATAGTGGATGATGAGCAAGATATAAGAGATATAATCTCTGACACATTAAATGATGAAGGATATAAAACCATAGAAGCGCATAATGTTAAAAGTGCACTTGAAGCTATATCATCTAACACATTTCATTTAGTAATCCTTGATATATGGTTAGAGGGTCATTACATGGATGGTATAGGATTATTACGTACAATAAAGAGGAAATATCCATGTATTCCTATAATTATGATTAGTGGTCATGCTAATACGGAGCTTGCAATACAAACAATTAAATTAGGAGCGTATGATTTTATTGAAAAGCCATTTAAAACGGAAAAATTATTGATTTTAGTAAAACGCGCTATAGAGGCTAAACAATTAGCTAATCTCAATGAATTATTGATAGAAGATACAAGAGAGATGTCTATAATAGGCACATCTAAAGCCGTGACTAATTTACGCAATCAACTTTCTACCATTGCAAACAGCAATAGCAGAATTATTATTTGTGGAGATATTGGCGTTGGAAAAGGGTTCGTTGCTAAAATTATACATTACAATTCAAAACGCGTTGATAGACCATTTATACATTATAGAACAGCTAATAAATCTATTGAACAAGTACATACTGAGTTATTTGGAGATGAGCAATCTAAGAATTCTGTTTTAGAAATAGTTAATGGAGGTACTTTATTTATCGATGAAATTGCAAATCTCGCAGCAATTACACAGGAAAAATTACTAGATGTAGTACAAAATAATATTTTAAGAAAGAATAGTAAAGTTATTGAGTTGAACATAAGGTTTATAACTTCTACATCGTATGATGTTAAAAAGTTAGTAGAAGATGGTTTATTCAACAAAACACTGTTACTGCGTTTAGAAACTACGCGATTAAATATACCACCACTCTCTTCACGTAAGCAAGATATACCATATTTAGCACAGTATTTTTGTAAAAAACTAGTTGCTGATTTCGCAACAAAAGAACTATCTATTTCAGATAATGCATACTCTATTATGATGTCATATAATTGGCCTGGGAATATAAGAGAATTACATAATGTTATGGAAAGACTGATCATTATTGCGCAAAAACAAAATCTTTGCGAAATAGATAGTAGATTGATTTCAGATGAATTATTTGGAAATAAAATTCTAAGTGTAGATAAAGAAAATAATTTCAATAATATGATAATTGAAAAAAATTACAAAAATGCAAAAGATAGCTTTGAGCGTTATTATATAATAACGCAACTAAAAAAATTTAATCATAATGTTACAAGAACAGCTGATTTTATTGGAATGGATAGGGCAGCACTACATAGAAAAATGAAAATTCTCAACATAGATAGTAAAGAAAGAACACATGAATTCTAGAAATAGTAAAAATCAGCAGAAGTAATACAAGTATTAATAAATATGATTAATAAGATTAGTTTTCTTATCATACATAAAATGATCGTATGGAATAAATATTCAAATTTATCAATAAATTTTTTGTCTTTTATTTCTCATGCTGTACAATATCGCATTATTAAAGTTATAAACAATTATATATGATTACCTCTTATGTCTCTACTATCTGCACACCCTGCTTATAAGCCATTTGCTTACCCTTGGGCTTACGATGCTTGGAAAAAACAACAACAAATACATTGGATCGCTGAAGAAGTCCCAATGGCTGATGATGTAAGAGATTGGAATGTATTATTAACTCCACAAGAAAAACACTTGCTAACTCAAATCTTCAGATTTTTTACTCAAGCAGATGTTGAAGTTAATAACTGTTATATGTCACATTATGCAAAGATTTTTCAACCTAATGAGATCAAAATGATGCTTGCTGCATTTTCTAATATTGAAACAATACATATTGATGCTTATTCGCATTTGTTAGATACAGTAGGTATGCCGGAAGTTGAGTATCAAGCATTTTTAAAATATGATGAGATGAAGAAAAAATACGATTACTTGCATAATTTCAATACAAATTCTTTAGAAGATATAGCTAAGACTATTGCTGTTTTCGGTGCTTTCACAGAAGGGTTGCAACTTTTTGCATCTTTTGCAATGCTACTAAATTTTCAAAGATTTGGAAAAATGAAAGGCATGTGTCAGATTGTTACTTGGTCTGTACGCGATGAAACATTACATGCAGAATGTATAATTAGGCTTTTTAGATGTTTTATTCATGAAAATCAACATATATGGACAGAAAAATTACAAAACGAGCTATATAACATTTGCAAAGATATGGTAGAGCATGAAGATGCGTTTATAGATCTTGCCTTTAGTTTTGAAGGAGCGATCGAAGGTATGACAGCAACAGCTATCAAGGCATATATAAGGTATATAGCAGATTTGAGATTAGAGCAGCTTGGATTAAAGAGAATATATCTTATACCCGCTAATCCTATTCCATGGTTGGATGAAGTACTAAATGCACCAGAATTTACAAATTTCTTTGAAAATAGAGTAACAGAATATGCAAAGGCCGCGACACAAGGAAAGTGGGAAGATGCATTTGATGATAACAGCTACTAAATATATTTTTTATTAAATCGTAGTTATGAGAAATTAGATTTAGTGTTTAATACGAATATGTAAAAATTCCTAAAAAGGAGATATAAAACAATAAAACTTTAATATACAATTCTAAAAAAGTGATATGTGCACACTATATTTGGGAATGTTTGGTAACAAATATCATAATATCTCAGATCAATGCTAATTTTGATTAATTTTGAAAAAGTTATTTAAACATATCTTTTTTATATTTATAGCTGGTATGGTGTATTAATGATTTTTATTGCATTGCTATAGCTTAATATGTATCATCACTTGCCAGCTAAATCAAAACTACTTACAAATAATCGAATATTTTATTAACTAAAATATGCAAAGAGGATATAAATAATCTGATGAAAAGCTATAATTACAGAGATGTTGAAAGTAAATATCAAAATGAGTGGGAAAAGATTAAGATTAATGCATGGGATGAATCTCAATCACGTAATGAAACATTTGTTATAGACACTCCCCCACCCACCGTTTCTGGCTATTTACATATAGGACATGTTTTTAGTTATGTTCAAACTGATTTCATAGCGCGTTTTCAACGTATGCGTGGAAAGAATGTATTCTATCCTATTGGATTTGATGATAATGGATTACCCACTGAGCGCTATGTAGAAAAATTGCAAAATGTAAGAGCAATGCAAATGGAACGCAAGGAGTTTATAGAATTATGCGAAAATGTATCAATGAAAGCAGAAGATGATTTCCGCAAATTATTTAAAAATATTGCGTTAAGTATAGATTGGTCACAGCAATATAGAACGATAAGTAAAAGATCTTGTCATATTGCACAATTATCTTTTTTAGATCTTTACCACAAAGGTCATATTAAGCGAGATTCTTCTCCCGTTTTTTGGGATATAGTTGATAGAACAGCAATTGCACAAACAGAGATTGAAGATAGACAAGAAAGTAGCGTAACAAATGAAATATCATTTTCTTCATTAGATGGAAAAAGTGAGTTTATAATTTCTACTACCCGCCCTGAATTAATTGCATCTTGTGCTGCACTTCTATATAATCCAAATGATATTCGATATAATAAACTAAATTTAAGGGAAGTAGTAACACCTATTTTTAATAAGAAAATTCCTGTAATAGTGGATCATGATGTTGTAATAGAGAAAGGTACTGGCTTAGTAATGTGTTGCACTTTTGGAGATATACAAGATTTATATTGGCAAAAACGATATAATCTTGAGATAAAACAGTGCATTGATCTTTCAGGAAAAATGCAGAATTCTGGTATACTAGATGGATTAACTGTAAATCAAGCACGAGAAAAAATTTTAACAATTCTAAAAGAAAATGGATTGTTAAAAAAACAAATTGATATAGTGCATACAGTAAAATGTGCAGAAAGATCAGGTGCTATATTAGAATTAATACCTACAGATCAGTGGTATATAATTGTAATGGATAAGAAAAAGAAACTTATAGAAAAAACACGTCAATGCGTTTGGCACCCAGATTATATGCGTATACGTTTAGAGAATTGGATAAACGGACTTAACCAAGAATGGTGTATCTCACGTCAACGTTATTCTGGAATTCCATTTCCAATATGGTATTCCAAGCGTTCGGGAGAAGAGGGTAGAATATTAATAGCTGCTAAGGAGCAGTTGCCAGTAAATCCAACTATTGATTTACCATATGGGTATGAAAAACATGAAGTTATTCCGGATATAGATGTGATGGACACATGGGCAACAAGCGCAATTAGCCCACAACTTTCTAGTTGGGGAATAACTAAAGAATATTCAATAGATAATGAAAGACACAGCAAACTGTTTCCAGCCGATCTAAGACCTAATGGACATGATATTATACGTACATGGGATTTTTGTACAATTGTTAAATCTCTGCTCCATGAAAATACAATTCCGTGGAAGAATGTAATGATAAATGGATGGTGCATGACAACAGATAAGGTTAAGATGAGTAAATCTAAAAAAAATGCTGTTAGTCCATTAGAGCTCTTAGAAGAGAAGGGCGCAGATGTTGTAAGATATTGGGCTTCAACTGCTACATTAGGAACTGACATTATTTTTTCGGAAGAAAAATTTCAAGCTGGGAGAAAGCTTATAAATAAATTATGGAATGCGAGTAAATTCTGCGATATTCATACTTCAGATATTCAAAATAGTGAAAATTATGAAGATACAGATTTTTTAAGTAATTTTATCAAAAATCGTAAAATATCTCATTTTACCGATCTATGGATAATAAATAAACTCAATGAACTTGTAAAAAAAGCTACAGAGGCATTGGAAAATTTTGAATATTACAATGCCAGAAGTAGCGTGGAGTCTTTTTTTTGGAACGATTTTTGTGATAATTATCTAGAACTTGTCAAAAAGCGTGTATACAGTAATGAACAGCATTTCATTAAAAAGAAGATGCAGCACTACATAGATGGTATAAATAATGATAAGAGCAAAGATACTTTGCACTCTGCTGAGTATAAAAATAGTATAAACAGTATCAGTGCAAAATATACTATATTTTATACATTTCAGATAATTTTAAAACTTTTTGCACCATTTATTCCACATGTAACAGAAGAGATATATCAAAATATTTATGTATCAAAGACTACAGATAATACGATAAATAAGGAAATTAATATTCATAATAACAGTAAGGTAATTAACTCAATACATGCTAAGAATAAGTGGCCTAGTTTTAAAGATTTTGTTTATGATGATGAAATAGTGCAAGCTGGAAATATAGTAATCACATTATTAGAGTTAATAAGAAAGTTTAAATCAGAAAATAGTATGCCCCTCAACAGTAATATTAATGAAGTGAATGTGTATACTGACAAAGCAGAAAAATTACAACAAAGTGAATTATATTCTGATTTATTGGAAGATTTGCAAAACGCATGTAATATAACTAATCTTAAAATAGAAAAATCGCAATTATATATTGCAGGAAAAGAAAGTGAAAATATATCATCTATACAACTAAAAGATATATTTATCGATATAAGAAAATAAAATATGTATTCAAATAAAATACTGACTGTAAGCAATATTCATTACTTTACCGTGTTACATACAAAATATCTCATTCATTTAATTCATTTATACAAAATTATATTAATATGCATTTGTCTGATGCATATTGTGAAATAATATATAGATAGAGTTATATATATGCTGTACCAAACTAGGAAATTTAGTATATTCTCTACTCAAATCTTTAGATATATTGCATTTCTTTTTGCTTCAGATATGTTGTTGATGATTTTCGCAATAGCTTGCTCAGTATTATTAATTGATATAGTAGAGTTAATTAGAAGTTCTACAGGAAATAGTCACATCAGCAACCTACTTTTATTAAAATTAGCATTTTTGAGGAATTATGTTACTATCAATAAGATTTTACCTTTTATCGTTCTCTTGACTACATTTAAGGTATATACGACTCTGAACCATCATTTAGAAATAGTAGGAGCATATAGCCTTGGTATGTCAAATTTGCATATTATTGCACCAGCTATCTTTGTTCTTCTTTTATTTACTTTATTTCATGCTTTAGTACTACTACCAATGAGTAGTTATTCTATGTCAAAATTTCAAAAAATTGAGTCTGAAAAGCTAGGTAAAATATCAAATTCTCTATACACTGAAGAGAATGGAATTTGGTTAAGACAAGAAGTAGTGAACAGTAATAATATTAATGAAAATAATAAATATTGTATGAAGTATGCAGAGCAGAGACAACAAGCTATAGTTCACGCAGCAAAAATTGATTACAAAACTAGAGAACTGCTAGGTGTTGAAATTTTTATGTTTGATGAAAATAATATTTTTTTGAGTAAAATCATTTCTCCCAGAATTGATGCTACTAAGAAAGTTTGGATAGTATATGATGCTCATATCATAAATACAAAGCAAAATAAATTAACCAATACTAACATTAATAAAATATTATTGCATTTCAATATCTCATTTACAGATCTTACTCAAAGTCTAGCACCACCAGAAACAATAAACATATGGAAGCTATTAGAGTTCATCAGAATAACACAAAATCTTGGTTTTAGCATGAACGCATATTATTTATATTTTTGGCATACTGTTTTTAGACCTTTATTTATGTTTGTAATGCTGATATTTGGTTTTACTTCTATTCAATCTTATAGAAGAGATAATAAAACGGGTTACATACTGATGAAACTGCTTTTATACAGCTTATTGATGTATTTCAGCAATGAGCTGCTTATTATTGCCATTTTGCATAAGACAAAAGTTCCATTAATAGGAGTGGGATTGCCATATGTATTATTTTTAATGTATTCTCTCTACACAATGCTTTATCATAGAAGCGTATTGCACTGAAAATATGCAAATTCTACTTTACAGTTAATCTACATTATTAATATTCTACTTTATAATAAAAACAACTTTTCAAAGTAGAGATAATATAATATATAATATACAAATTATGCTAATATGATGATATTGTAACGATCTATGCTAAAACCATTTACTTCTTTTTATATGAAAATATTAGGTAAATCATGCGTTCTCCTTGTACTATTTGTTTTGGTATTTTCTATATCTAGCTGTACTCCACAAGATCCAGCAAAACATGATTTAAGGAGTCCTTGTGCCTGCAATTAGTCTTGAGAGATATTGTCACAGCAATTTTTCTACTATCTTGATAGAGTATGTGATATTCAAGCATAGCTTTTTGGTCTTTGAAGAGATGATCTTTGTTTACCTGTGCAGTACTTTAAATTAAAGCATTATATGTTGTTTGAATTTCTTATAGCATTCCGTTATTTATTTACTAAAAAAAAAGAGCGTTTTGTATCTGTTATTAATGCTTTTGCAGTAGCTGGTATTGCATTGGGTGTTACAACATTAATAGTAGTGATGTCAGTGATGAATGGTTATGAGGCAGAAATCATAGACAAATTTTTGGGTATTCAAAGCCATATTACGCTTACATATAAAAATAGTAATATAAATGGAATAAATAAACAGCATTATGATGATGATTATAGAAATGCTATAGATGTATTACGTAAAAACAAGAATATTTTATATTTTGCTCCTGTAGTAGAGGGTAAGGCAGCTGTACAAGCAAACAACGACTTTTTTGGAATAGTCATTAGAGGAGTGAATATATCAGATGTAAGACAAAAACCATTAATAAAAGATTCGTTAGTGCAGGGATCATGGAGTGTACTAGATCAGGCAAACAACAGTTATTTTAATAATAGTATTATTATTGGCATAGCTTTAGCGCAACGTCTTGGTGTATCAATAGGTGGTGATATAAAGGTTATTATTCCAAGTATATCACATACTATACTTGGAGAGATACCACGTACTAAAACATTTAAAATTAGTGGAATATTTGATGTAGGGCGATATGACTACAATGAAGCATTTTGCTTTATCTCTTTGAGCGCAGCACAAGTCTTATATCAAAAACATACTAATGTCGATTTTATAGAAATTGTGTTAAGATCACTAGATGATTTATCAGTTGTGCACAGTAAACTCAATGAATTGCTTGGACAAAATTGGTATATAAAGAACTGGAGAGATATGAATAATAATTTAGTTCAGGCATTAAGTGTCGAGCGAAATGTAATGTTCCTCATTTTATCACTGATTATATTGATTGCAGCCTTTAACATTATCTCAAGCTTAATGATTCTAGTTAAGGATAAGCATAAATCTATTGCTGTACTGAGAACTATGGGAGCTAAGCAATCTTCAATTATGATGATTTTTATCATATGTGGCTTGTCTATTGGTGTGATAGGCACTACTATAGGCTGTATATTGGGTTTACTATTTGCACTTAATATAGAAACAGTAAAAAAATTTTTAGAACATTTTATGGGAATAACGCTTTTTGACCCAATGATATATTTTTTAACTACATTGCCATCTAAAGTTTATAGTACACAAGTCTTATATGTGCTACTTCTTGCGCTTACATTATCATTCCTTGCAACTATCTATCCTGCAATACGTATTTCAAGATTATCACCATCTGAAACCTTGAGATGTGAATAAAATTTTTTAAGCGTTACTCACTATATCGATAAGAAAAGTTTAATATTTAGAAAGATTTTTATCAAATTTTATATATATCTTTAATAAAAGATCGATAAGTTGAAATTCATCTCACAGACCTAATGGTATGTGATAATCTCATATGTATTCTGAGTAATTTGAAATTACTTCAGTATGAATAAGAAAGGATTTTTCTCGATTATATCTGCTTCTCTACATATACGAATATATATGCTTATATACTGAGAACAATCTTTGTATTTGTACTATAAAGATTGTACAGTTCTAACTTGAGCTGATATGATGCAATACATATCGATTTGTGAGTGAGCAAATAGTGAAACTGCAACTGAAAGTTAGAAAATTAATATAAATTAAAAAAACAAGCAAAGACGCTGCACTCATACTTCATTACTTAAAAAATATCAAAGATGAGATATGCAGTCTTTATACAATGAAGTTACTTTAGCCATATAGTATACAATGTAAAATCATAATTATGATCAACTCTCAATTGTAATACTTTAATCTAAAAACCAAAAATATAAAAATTAATTGCTTAATCACCTTACCTCCTAAAAATCTTTTTTAGATCAGTATGTAAAATTTTTATATAAGTAGGACGTCCATGGTTACATTGACTAGCAAATTGTGTATTTTCCATCATCCTGAGTAATGCATTCATTTCATCAATGGACATCGTTCTACCTGCTCTTATACTTGTGTGACATGCTATTGTAGAGTATATTTTATTATAGTTATGGTGAGTAATAGCATCATAAAACTCCGTATCATCTGCTATTTCTTTTAATAAACTCTTTGTATCAATATCAATCCCAATTTGTGGTACAGCACTCAAAACTATCTTAGTTGGAGTTAAATAATCAATAAGTAGCCCTATCTTTAGCATTTCTTCTTTTATACTGATAAGATTTGCTACTGTTGCTGCATCAAAATCTAAAATTTCTGGTAATAAGAGCTTTTTAATTAGCATCTGTTTATTATCTGATATTGCCACTTTTATCTGTTCAAGTATAATTCTTTCATGTGCTGCATGTTGATCGATTATTATAAAACCATCTTCTACTAATGATATAATATAAGTATTATCTATTTGCGCTATTGCTCTACCCATATCTAAAAGATACTTATCTTCTTTACAGAGTGATAGCTGTTTTTGTACTGTATCTATACTATTTTCTTTGGATATTGTTTCTTCTATAAGCTCTTCTTCTTGATCTTTTCCATTTATGCTATCTGCAATAGTAGAGTGTTTATTAACTTTTAAGATTAAAGCATCATCCTGTAATAATAGGTTATGATTTGAATTATTTTGATTTCTATTGTCTGCTAAATTTTCAATCATATTCCACAGTAACTTTTCTTGCTCTCTTTCTTTAAGCATATCTGAGTGATTGACTCTATTGTGATCCAAATCCCGCTTATAATGATTTGTGTGCTGTAAATTATGTGGAAATTTATCTTTAATAAACTCTTGTGTTATATGAGTACTAGTACTCGCATTCTCAATTGCTCTACGCATACATTGTACTATCATGTCTCGTACTTGCTTTTCATTCCAAAATCGTACTTGTAGTTTATTAGGGTGGACATTTACATCTACTAACTTTGGTATTACATCTATAAGCAGCACGACTATTGGATATTCACGATGCATTACCAATCCATCATAAGCAATTCTAATGGCATTATATAAAAAATCCTCCTTTACTATACGTTTATTTACATAACAATATTGTTTCTTTTTTTTACTTCCAAATTGAGAAGAGGCATTGCAATACGTGGGTATTGATATGCGACCAAATATGCTTATATTTTCATTTTCATTTTTTATAGGAATAGAATTTTCGTAAAATTCTTCTCCAAAAACATCTTTTATTCGCATATGTAAGGCTTTTGGAGTATTTTTTTCATACATCATATAAAGAAGCTTCTGTTTATCATTAATTGATAAAGTAAAGCTTATATGTGGGTTACTAATAGCCATACGTTGCAATAAGTCTATACACATAGCGTTCTCCGATTGTTCTGATTTGAGAAATTTAAGTTTGTTTGGAGTTGAAGAAAATAAATTACGCACTATCACAGTAGTGCCATTTATATGAGATGATAGTGTTGGTTTAGAATAATTGCCGCACTTAAAATTCTCATATGGTAAACTACTATCCACAGACATTTGCCAAGCATTCTCATCATCTTTCGTTTTTGTAATAATAGTTGTCTCTGAAACACTACTTATTGAAGCTAAAGCTTCTCCACGAAATCCCATAAATTGTATATTATCTAGTGAATTTTCATCTACTTTAGATGTTGTATATCGACAAAAAGCCAGTGGTATATCTTCGCAAGCAATACCTCTTCCATTATCTGTTACAGATATAAAATTACGCCCTCCTCGATCAAATTTAATATCAATCTTATCTGCTTGGGCATCTATTGAATTTTCTATTAGCTCTTTTAGTGCCGATACTGGTCTATCTAAAACTTCTCCAGCTGCTATTTTATTGATAGCATAATCTGATAAAAGTATTATTCTATTTTGCATTATTTTGCATATGTAAGAAGATATTGTTTTCTAGTATAATAACAACTACTCTCATTTTACTTAAAATTAAATTTTTATTAAGTTATTTGTGTCTACTAAAGGCAAAAATTCTATTATCAAAGGATGGATCATATTCTATATTGTTTAATTCTATAACACTTGAAATTCCATCATTCATATTTTTAGCAAGAAACTTTTTAAGCCTTAATGGGTTTTTCTGGATGATTATATTGAGCGCTATACTGATATTTTCTTTATTATGTGGAGTTATTATAATTTCATATTCATCACTGTAGACATTACAGTGCTTCAAATTTAGATCTTTGATAGTTATATGATCACGCACAAGAAAATCTATTACAGTTGATTTATTCCAAAAATCATTCCTCTCATCTAGTTCATAGTCATAATATGTAGTTCTCATACTATTAACTAGTATAAGTATATGTTTAGGAGAGATATATTCCCACTTCAAATGATTAGGCTTCGATAAAAAAATCATTCCCTCTTGTACTAAGCCATTATTATCAGTTTGTATAAAATTTGATTTCAGTTTGCGTATACTATTCATATAAGATTCTATTTTCTTAATAGTACCTGAATCACAAGCTGTCTGCGCATGAGCACTAGAAGGGCAGATGCATATCAAAAATATAACTATAGAAACGATGTTCACACAACTAACACTTCTTTTTGTCATAAATAGGTGAATTACATTAAAACTGAACTCTTATTCCAGCTAAAAGACTATTTTTATAAGATCTGCTAATATTCTGTTGATCAATTCTTTGAGATCTAACGGCAGTTGGTATTAGTGTGCTACTATCATACTCATAATCTACCTTTGCAAATCTGCTATCAATATTTGTCTTGGGAACATTACTGATTCTATATAGCAAATCTATAAAAATATCTTCAGCTAACTTATACGCTATACCACATCCACACTGATATAAAAAGTCAGTACTCAATTTTCCTTTTATCATATTGATATACTGTAATTTTGTTTGATCAAAATCTATATCACCACTTTGTTTTACAGTAAAATAACTAGAACCATCTAATGGTTTTGAATCATTACTCAAATGAAGATATACATCAGTAAGTTTATTCCTATACCTCGCATACTCCATTCCTAAACCAATAGTAATGAATGGAGTGAAATTCGTGTTTGTATTAACATCATAATATAAATTCGCTGTCAAATCAAATGTGCTTTTTGTAAAATACCTCTCCTTTAATATTGGATTGTTTTGTGCTTTTGCTCCTTTATTACTCTGGGCTATATACTCACATATTAGATCTATTCTTATCTGATCATTAATATTATACCCAAGAGCTGCACCAATATCAAAACCACGCATTGCTTTTGAAGCTTTTATCGCCCCATTGTCTACACTTATTATATCGTGCATAACTAATCCAGTTATTATTTGTGTTTGGAATGTATTTATAGTTGGAATGGAATTTATATCATATCCCAAAATTATACTACCATAAAACTTGTCTGGCTCTGCAGCATAAGCATTATTTGTAGAAAATTGTCCAATTACATATTGTGTAATAATCAATAGCAGTAAAAAATACTTTATTTTTATCTGTGCAATCTTCATATAATCTATAAGTTAAGTTATATCCGTAGTATATAGCAATGAGTAAAACACTTTCACGTGAGTATACTCTATATATACATCAAATGCAGAGCTGACAAGATAAATATCTTTACTTATCTATACCTGTATCTATACCTGTACACATGTGTAATTACATATGTGTACATATACTAAATCACAGACTAGCCACAACTCACAATAATATAAATTTAGTTTCAGATTCTTCACTTAGTATAATCTACCATTTATCTATCTCTAATAATTGCATCAAATTTAGTACAAATAAGATTTATTATATGATCTATAACTGAATTAATTTCTGAATCAGTAAGCGTTTTTTCATCTGATTGTAATTTGATCCGTATTGCTATTGATTTTTTAGTATTTGCAAGCTGCTCACCCTGATATACATCAAAAATATTGATATCTCGCACTAAAATATTTTTGTCTCTGCTTATTACTTTTAATAATTCATTTGATACTATATCTTTATTAACAACGAATGCTAAATCTCTCTCTATTGCTTGATATTGAGATGGGTAAAATGAAGATTTCGTAATTTTATTTTTTAATTTTGGTAAATTATTTTCAAAAATTTCAAACATATAAATTGGAGTAGATATAAGCTTTTTGTTTGGTGCAAGGAGGGGATTTAGCTCTCCACAATATGCTAAAATCTTATCTCCTAAAATAATTGATGCACTTCTTGTGGGATGATAGTACTGAGGTGCTTTAGGTTGTATATCTAGGTTAAGCTGTCTATTACTAATATTTTCTAATGCTATTAGGACATCGTCGCGTACGTCATAAAAATCCCACTGCCTATTATCTTTATGTATATTATGAGTATTTCTATAGCCAGTTCTCAGACCTGATATACAAGGAATTTGGTATTGATTTGTAGCTTTATCATATACATGGCCACTTTCAAAAATACTGAAACTATTTACACCTCTAGTAGAGTTTTTTTCTAATATTTTTACCAAACCTACTAACATTGTCTTACGCATAATCACATAGTAATTTGTTATAGGATTTTCTATACTAATACTATCTGATAAAAAAAATGTATTAGCTTCATCTTCACTTATAAATGACCAATTTATCACTTCATCCATTCCACGCGCTAATAAAGTTTCAACTATTATCTGATGCATATTATAACTTCGATTTTGCGACGCGATTTTTAATAACTCTAATTGCTTTGAAGAATCTATACGCTTTATGTGTTCAAAACCATATATCCTTATTATTTCTTCCACTATATCATATTCTGTTCTTACTTCTGCTAATCTCCAGGATGGAATTTTTAAGATCCATTCATCATCATTCTTGATATCTATAGAAAATCCTAATTTTTTCAGTACACAATAAGCATCATGATGAGATATTGTATAATTTGCTAAATTTTTTAGAAGAATTGGATTAAAAACAATATGTGTATTATATTTTTCTTGCTTTCCGTTTACAACACTTAGCTGCACTAAATTTCCACCAAAACACTCCACTATACTAGAAGTTAATATCCTTATAAAATCCTCATTATTTGTTTGGTCTATTCTACCTTCAAATCTAAAACGAGACTCACTAAAGATATCAGTAGTTCTACCAGAATTCATCACCGCCTCTGGTGTAAAATTTGCTACTTCTACTGCAATATTTGTTGTTGACGAGTCAACTTTACTCAATTCACCTCCTATAACACCTGCTAATGACAATACCTTAGAATTATCAGCTATTACTAATAAACCACTAGGAAGAGAGATCTCACGCATAGATATTGGTGTAAATTTTTCACCTTCAAAACTATTTCTAATAAAAATATCTCCATCAATTTTATCTGCATCATATATATGATTTGGACGCCCTAAATCAAACATATAAAAATTTGATAAATTCACCAACGGATTCTTGTGTAAATGCCCCACAGATGTGAGCAATGATTCTATTTCATTATACATATTACTATTAAATATCTTCTGATTGATATTTGTTATAATTTGTAGCTGAAATAACTTACAGTTATCACTTTCATCAAGAAATATCTTTATCTTGCGTTGGTCAATGCTTTGTGATGATACTGTAGTGTCACTATTTTGCATAGTAAAATCACCTATTCCTGATGCATATAAATTTCGTGCAATTCCATAGACGCTGCTACTATCTTGCCTTCTATTTGGAGTAATCGCAATATCAACTACTATATCATCTATATATAAAAAATCAGATAATCTAGAACCAATTTTTGCAATATCAGGTAATTCGACAATATCATCATAATTTGTCTTTAATATATGATCTTTATATTTTAATGGTAAACATATTTCATCTTCGCTACAAAGCATACCATTACTTTCAATTCCTCTGATTATCGCTTGTTTTATTACAATTTTACTAGACGGCATGACAGTGCCCGTTGGTGCTAAAATAACTTTAATCCCCACACGTACATTTGGTGCTCCACACACAATTTGAAGTTTATTTGTTCCATCAAATACTTCACATATTGATAATTTTTCAGCGTTTGGATGTTTTTTTACTGAGATAATCTCAGATATAATAAAATTCTTCATATGATGTGATTCATCAATAACATCTTTTACTTCAAAACCTATAGATGTCATTTTACTGCAAATCACATCAAAAGATTGATCGTATTTTAAATGCTTTTTTAGCCATTTTTCAGTAAATTTCATCTTTCACCTGCTTATATATATCGTGTTGGTATATGTAGAATCCAATATACTAGATTATATAATGCATCAATACATTTACTGACAAGTGAAAGTTTGAAAGTGAGCTTTAACTTTGTATTTACCCTACTACCACAATTTAGGCACTGTCATGCTTTACTTGTGTACATACAAATCCAGCAATAGACTGATCAAATGCTATCAATTAAGCAGTGAAATGAGGATGATGTAATCACACTACTTAAGAATATATCATATCAATCAAATCTTTTATTTGATCTTTGATATACAGATAGAAAGGAGATGCGGAGATCAAATTTATTCACCCAACGGTATAAAAAAGTAACATAACTGATAAGAGAAAGTTAGAAATATACTTTTATACTTGCCTTCAATATGGGTATTTTGCAAATTTGAGTTCTTAAAGCAAAGATGCTCATGAGCCACTTTCTAAAAAAGTAATGATACTATTAAAAATTAAGTAAAAATCTTCATCAACCAAAATTCAACCCAAATGTGCAACAAATGGATATGATAGACTATTGTACAAGCGCTCAACTAATGGGATATCATGTTTATATCCCCACCATTCCATTAACCAATATTATCAATATTAGTTAATAAATCATCTATATAAAGCACCCAATCTTTCAATATTTACTTTGATATGGCAAATAACAAAAATTTATAGCATTTTCAAGGTATTTTTTAATCTAACAGCTTTGATAATTAAAAGGATAAATATATAAGCAGTAAATATAATTACTACTTCTGTCTCTTTATCTACTTACCTTCTTCACATTTATATGCTAATATAGACTCTTGCCATCCGCCCATGAAGTCCATACGAGCTCTAATAGGTAAAAAATCAAAACACCCCTGTGCTATATCTAAGCGTTTCTCTCTTTTTAATATATCATCTAGAATTATTTTAAGTTGCGGAAGAAATATCACATCGTATGCAGCATATTCTTTTTGTTGATGCGTCAGGTCGTATGTTCCCCAATCTGAAGTTTGTTGAAGTTTTGAAAGTTTTACTCCTAATAAATCACTACACAGATCCTTGAGACCATGAGATCTAGTGTATGTACGGGCTATTCTAGAAGCCACCTTAGTACAATATATATTTTCTATGCAAATGTTCAGAGAATATTGCAATATTGCCAAATCGAAACGAGCAAAATGAAAGATTTTTAATAGATTATTATTAGTTAAAATGCGCACTAAATTTGGAGCATTATAATGCTTGTCTTTAAAGTGAACTAAATGCACAGAATCATCCCCTTGCCTAAAATAAAGCTGCACCAAACACAACCTATCACGCCCTATACACAAGCCCATCGCTTCTGTATCAATTGCTACATCTCCAATTGCAACAAAATCATCTGGCAAATCATTCGCGTAGTATACTATTTTGTGAAGACTATCTTTTTCATCTTGCTGCTGAAACATATATAATTAATCCACCTCTCATGTACAATCACTAATCATTTAGTTTATCTAAAACTATACGTCTATTGTGTAACCAGTATATTTTTTATTGTATTTTATTATACTAAATGTGAGTTTATCCAGTCTTTTAAAGCATTGTACCCAAGAGACCCAACTTTGGTGGAAATTAAAGTTCCATCTTTAAACAATAAAAAAGTCGGAATACTGCGTATCATCATCTTAGCAGGGATATCTTGACTCTCATCTACATTCATCTTGACAATCTTAAGGCTTGCATTGAATTCTTCATCTAATTTCTCCAATAGAGGTAACATCTGCTTACACGGACCACACCACTCAGCCCAAAAATCTACTAGAACATACCCCTTATGCTTCATTACTTCAAGATCAAAATTCTCATCTTTTACAGATTGTACCATGCTAAAACCCTTTTTAATATCAATTAAATAAAAAAACTAATTACAAAAATATATTAAGCACACAGATGAAATATCTTATAAAATTTTATAGAACATTACATAATATACAAATTCAGAAAGAACCAGTATTCTATCTGATGCTGAAGTTATTGTAAATCATATTCTTAAAATCTTCACCGAATATATATTATACCATATAGGTATGATATACACTTATAGCATAATTGAATTATAATATTTTTAGTGATACAATTTACAGTGTTATATATTTTTAACAAAAAGAGGCTTCTAAAATTTATGTCATTTTCACAATCAAGCTCAAGTGCTACAAGCATGGCTCATAATCAGGGTAAACCATTAGGAGATGGTATAGAAGGGATGCAGAGAATGAGGGAAGCTCCGGTATTTACAAGTTTCGACAAATTTTTCCAAGCCTCTCAAGAACAAATCAATAAAATAGAAATAAGAAATTGCGCACCTGGAATGGTATATAATCTCGCAGGAGTTGGTATAGGCAAATCGATAGTGAACCAAAAAGCTGCTTCTATCTTTAATCAAAAAGGCTCTGCAGCTAGATAGATAAGGAGACGGGATAAATTATTCATTCTATTAATAGAAAGTAATTATATCTGAATTATGGATAAATTTGTGCAATTAGTTAATTCTATGATTGTTTTCGCATTTTGCTGCATTCTGTATATGGAATTTCTATAGTGTGTATATATTTATTGCGTATTATAATCTTTATATACAAACTGATAACTAAAAATTATTACAAATTATGTTTTGAAAAATCGGTATTGTAAGAATTTCATTAAAGAAGTTATATTGATTTTGATAATTAGAGTTTACTGAGCTTTTGTTATATGAGTGTATGTGTCTAGACTCAAGAGTTTCAAGTAGTAATTGTATTTAAAATTGTTACTCTTTTTATTTTTTATTACTCTGACTCTAATTTATAGATTTTAAAAGCTGCGCTTATACATAATTCCTCAATATTACAACATTTGACTATTTATGTATCAATTCTTCGTATATATATATTCGAAATACAGAGTTATTATTTTAGGTAACTTCCACACGCATTCTATTCAAATGTCCTGTTTTAAATATACTGATTTTCCTTTATGGGCCCTACAAGCTTTTCTTTATATTTCTCTTCATACCAATGTCAGTATTATAAAACCTCAACCAACTGCCATCAATTATTAACTCAACATCTTCCACTTATTTGCTTTATTAACCGATCTCTAGGAATAATGTTTTATATCAGAACGCAAAGATAAAAACATATCACTCAAATTAACCTAAACTTTATAAAATACGTACCTCCTACCACTTTTATAAGCTCACTCAAAAAAGTAATTGATATAAGTGCCCAACTCAAACAATCCGTAGATTATGTATGTACATCAATTACTATGCGCAACTCCCTGTATATATGACTCTCATCTTTTTTAACTTTTTTATCAACTATCTCTTCAAAATCACACTTGAAAAATTTTATTCAAAAACTGATCATTCCTATCTCTCAAAAATTGATCATATTAGCTCCTCTATCAATTATCTCCACTTCATTCATTTTGTTCTTATCTTTCGATTTCAGCGCTGATTTAAATCATATTTGTATAATCAATCCATAAAAAACTACTCTCATAAATTCTAATCACTAAATAAGAGAATGATTCATACTAAAACTCACCCCTCACTCCCCTCTCTAAAAGATGTTTAGTATAATGTTTCCATGCTGATTAAAACTGTAGACCACAAATACTTTATAGCTCTATAAGCGGGGATTGCGTAGCAAATTTTTACAAAAATCAATTACGAGCCACTGGATTATACTGATCATATTTTTCCATATGCTCCATAGTATTTACTTTAGTATCAGAGCTATTACAATTGACATCACTCTCATTATTAGTTGTTGTATTTTTCATATTTTTTTGCTTTTCAAAAATAGCATCCATTACTTGAGCTTTTTTATTCAAGAGTCTTGAGTAAAAACCTGTTCCCGCCGGTATGAGACGACCAACAATAACATTTTCTTTTAGTCCCTTTAGATGATCAACTTTTCCAGCTATTGCTGCGTCGATAAGTACTCTTGTTGTCTCTTGAAAGGATGCCGCTGAAAAGAATGACTTTGTTTGTAGTGATGCTTTAGTAATCCCTTGTAAAATAGGAACTGCAACTGCTGGTTCATAGCCAAATTTTGTAGTTTTATCGTTTATTATGTCTAGCTCTTCTCTATCTACCTGCTCTCCTGAAATAAATGTTGTTCCATTAGGCGCGATAATTTCGACTTTTTTCAACATTTGACGTAAAATCACTTCTATATGTTTATTGTCAATTTGCACTCCTTGTAGTCTATAAACTTGCTGCACTTCGCGAATCATATAGGATGTAAGAGCTTCTACTCCTAGGATACGAAGTATATCATGCAGAGATGGATTACCATCCATAAGCATATCACCTTTTGAAACATAATCACCTTCATGTACTGCAATATGTCTTCCTCTAGGGATTAGGTATTCTATAAATTCCTCAGAATTTTCTAATGATCGTACTATAACCCTACGCTTTGATTTATAATCTCTTCCAAATTCAACATATCCATCTATTTCATTAATTATGGGATGATCTTTTGGATTTCTTGCTTCAACAAGCTCTATAACACGTGGAAGTCCACCAGTAATATCCTTGGATTTGGATGTTTCTTTTAGTATACGGGCCATTATATCCCCAGAATGCACAATGGAACCATCCGACACACTAAGAATTGCGCCTACTGGTAAGAAATATCTTGCCTCCAAGCCATTTGCAAGCTTCAATATTTCACCTTTTTCATCTAATAATACTATTCTAGGTTGTAAATCTGCGTTACTACGCGAATATTGCTTCCCATCAATGATTACTCTATTTGTTATGCCAGTCGCTTCATCCTGCACTTCCTTAACAGAAACGCCATCTATTAGATCTACAAAACTTATTATGCCACTTTTTTCTGTTATTATTGGCACAGTAAAAGGATCCCATTCCGCAATTTTTTTACCTATCTTTACTTCTGCATCATGATTTACTATAATCTTAGCACCGTAAGGAATTTTATGCTTCTCTTTCTCATATCCTTGAGCATCTACTACAATTGCTTCACAATTGCGACTCATGATTATTTTGTTGCCTTGACTGTCCAAAACTATGTTTTTATGTAAATACTTGATTATTCCATTAGTTGTTGCAATAGCACTTGATTGTATAGTCGTCTTTTGGGCTGCGCCACCTATATGGAATGTTCTCATGGTAAGCTGTGTTCCTGGTTCTCCTATAGATTGCGCTGCTATAACACCTACAGCTTCACCCACATTTACTGTATCACCAGTTGCAAGATCTCGCCCATAACATTTAGAACAAACACCATCTTTACTCTTACAAGTGATTGCAGAACGGATCTTTATTTGATCTATTCCACTCTCTTCTATTAATGCTAATTTTTCTTCATTTATTAATTCTCCTTGATCCATTATTTTGCTATTAGTTATAGGATGATGTAATGGGACTGCTACAGTACGTCCTATTACATACTCACTCAATGGCACGATTACTTCTCCACTATCTACTAAGGATTTTGCTATTATACCATCATCTGTGCCACAATCTTCTTCTGTTACAATGCAATCTTGAGCAACATCAACAAGTTTACGCGTTAGATAACCAGAATTTGCTGTTTTCAATGCGGTATCAACACATCCCTTACGCGCTCCATGAGTTGATGTAAAATACTCAAGTACTGTCAATCCTTCTTTGAAATTTGATATAATCGGAATCTCTATAATTTCTCCAGACGGCTTGGTCATAAGACCACGCATACCAGCTATTTGTTTTAGCTGCGCAGTTGACCCTCTTGCGCCAGAATCAGCCATTATATATATGCTATTTACACAATTCTTCTGTTCTACTGTTGCTTTATCCTTATCTTTTTGCTCGCTTTTACCCGATATAATATCCATCATATCTTTTGTGATCTTATCACTACAACGAGACCATGTATCAACTATTTTATTATATTTTTCTCTAACAGTTATTAATCCTTCTGCATACTGATTTTCATACTCGAATACTTCTCTCGCTGCATTCGCCACATGATTCTTTTTCTCAGGAGGTATGATCATATCATTTTTACTAATAGAAATACCTGATTTGCATGCCCAATTAAAACCGAGTTGCATCAATTGATCTGCAAATATTACAGTATTTTTAGTCCCACATTCTCTGTAAACTAAGTCAATCAAATTAGATATATCTTTTTTTGTTAACACTTTGTTGACTATGTCAAAACTAAGCTTTGCTTCTTTAGGTAAAAATTCATATAGAATCACACGTCCTGGAGTCGTTTCTGTTATCCTGTATATAACATTATGATTTAGATCTAAAAACTTACAGCGACATCTTATTTTCGCATTAAGTGATAATATGCCAGCATTCATGGCGTGCTCTATTTCTGCCACACCAGAGAATATCATTCCTTCACCATCTTGCTCATCAAAAGCTAATGTAAGATAATAAAGACCCAAGATAATATCTTGTGTTGGGACGATAATAGGCTTTCCATTTGCTGGACTTAGCACATTGTTACTCGAGATCATTAGCACTCGCGATTCTATCTGAGCTTCCATAGAAAGTGGCACATGAACAGCCATCTGATCACCATCAAAATCAGCATTGAAAGCAGAGCAAACAAGAGGATGTAGCTGAATTGCTTTACCTTCTGTAAGTATTGGTTCAAATGCCTGTATTCCTAATCTGTGTAGTGTAGGCGCACGATTCAATAATACTGGATGCTCCTTGATCACTTCTTCTAAAATATCCCACACTTCAATTTTTTCAGCTTCAACAATCTTTTTTGCAGCTTTCAACGTACTAGCGATACCATAAGATTCCAATTTAGAATAAATAAACGGCTTAAACAATTCTAATGCCATTCTTTTCGGCAATCCACATTGGTGCAATTTTAGTTCTGGACCAACAACAATCACTGAGCGTCCTGAATAATCAACGCGTTTACCAAGTAAATTTTGTCTAAAGCGTCCTTGTTTCCCTTTAACCATATCAGCAAGAGATTTGTAAGGGCGCTTATTTGCATTCTTTAATGATTTTGTACGACGACTATTATCGAAAAGTGCATCTACAGCCTCTTGCAACATCCGTTTTTCATTGCGCACTATAATATCTGGCGCTTTTAACTCAATAAGGCGACGCAAACGATTATTCCTATTAATTACTCTTCTATATAATTCATTTAAATCTGATGTAGCAAAACGTCCGCCATCTAACATTACAAGTGGTCTTAAATCTGGTGGAATTACAGGCAATACATTCAATATCATCCACTCTGGTTTATTCCCTGATTCTATAAAATCTTCTACTAATTTTAATCGTTTTACTATTTTTTTACGCTTTACTTCAGAATTAACATCGATCAATTTAGCACGTAAAGATACTCTTAGCTCATCAAGTTTTAACTCCATCAACATCTTTTGTATTATTTCAGCACCCGTACCAGCTTCAAACGCACCCTCCCCTAGCGTATCTTGCAAATTATAGTACTCATCTTCTGTGATAATTTGTCCATACTTTAATGTTGTGATTTTTGGATTAGAGATTATATAATTATCAAACTGCAAAATTTTCTCTATATCTTTGTACATTAAATCTAATAATGTACTGATACGCGAAGGAAGTGAGCGAAGGAACCATATATGTACTACTGGAGCAGCCAGTTCTATGTGTCCCATTCTTTCACGTCTTACCTTAGAAGTGGTCACTTCAACGCCACACTTTTCGCATACTATACCCCTATATTTCATTCGTTTATACTTTCCGCATAAACATTCGCAATCTTTGACAGGACCAAAAATACAAGCACAAAACAAACCACCGTTTTCAGGCTTAATAGTCCTATAGTTTACTGTATCCGGTCTTTTTACCTCTCCATAAGACCAAGACCTGATTTTTTCTGGACTAACTATCGATACCTTAACCTTATCAAAATTTTTATTTGATGATAGTTTATCGAATTTGTTAAAATTTCTCATATCGCAACTCTTCTAAAAATTCCAATAATAAATTTTGATTTATCTAGACAAAACATAAAAACACACGATACACTGATGTAAATGCTAAATATATCGAATCTTACATAGATTTTATTTAATATATATTTTAAAGTACTCACATTTTCTCAGTATTCTTTTCAGATATTTTATAAATTTCCTCCTCTTCTATTTCTTCTTTATCTTCAGATAATTCTATATCTAAACATAAAGAACGTAATTCTTTCACCATAACATTAAACGATTCTGGAATACCACACTCGAAAGAAGCATCGCCCTTTACTAATGATTCATACACCTTGACGCGACCTTTGACATCATCAGATTTTACGGTAATCATCTCTTGCAAAACATAAGAAGCGCCATATGCTTGTAGTGCCCAACATTCCATTTCACCAAAACGCTGCCCTCCAAAATGGGATTTTCCACCAAGTGGTTGTTGAGTAACTAAACTATAAGGTCCAGTAGATCTAGCATGCATTTTGTTATCTACTAAGTGATCTAATTTCATCATATATATTGATCCTACTGTAACTTTTCTTTGAAAATATTCGCCAGTTTTTCCATCTATTAATTTCACTTGTCCACATACACTCACTCCTGCTTTTTTCATAACAGCATCTATATCATCCTCTCTCGCTCCATCAAAAACTGGAGTAGAGAATGGAACGCCGGTTTTAAGATTTTGTCCCAATTCCATAACTTCATTCTGTGTTAGTTGACTGATAATTTTCAATACACTCTCACTATGTAAGCCATTATTATATATTTCTTCTAATTTTTTACGCAAATCCTCAATATTCAATTTTCTTTTATTTACTTCATTGATTAGATGGCTGATTTGTTTACCAAAATTAACAGAAGCCCATCCCAAGTGCGTTTCTAGTATTTGTCCTACATTCATACGAGACGGTACTCCAAGGGGATTAAGTACTATATCTATTGGAGTGCCATCCTCCATAAAAGGCATATCTTCTACAGGGATAATTTTCGATACAACGCCTTTATTCCCATGACGCCCAGCCATTTTATCGCCTTGCTGTAACTTCAATTTCGTTGCTATATACACTTTTACCACTTTTAACGCGCCCTGAGGTAAATCTTCCCCGCTTTTTATCTTCTCTATGTTGCGTTTCAAATTTTTTTCTAATTCTTCATTCGTTTTATCCAAGAATAACCTTAATTTAACTATTTCTTCGTTTATTTTGTTATCATCTACACTTATTTGCCAACACAATTTTCTATTGATACCATTGAGATTGTCTTGTGTGATCTTAGTACCTGTGGGTAACTTATTTTTTATAGAGCTAGGAGCAGATAATACAGTTTGATTTATAAGCATACCCTCTAAATGATCAAATGCAAAATCTTCAAATATCTTGATTTGATCATTTATATCTTTGTTTAATTTATCGATTGCTATCCGTTCGAGCACTATTGCTCTTTCATTTTTCTGTACTCCTCGTCTAGTGAAGATACGTACACCAATAACCGTTCCTTTAACACCAGGCGGTACCCTTAATGAAGAATCTTTGACTTCAGATGCTTTTTCTCCAAATATAGCACGTAGCAATTTTTCTTCAGGAGTGAGCGTTGATTCTATTTTTGGTGTAACCTTCCCCACCAATATATCATCCGCTTTCACTTCAGCACCAACATATACTATCCCATCTTCATCAAGATACTGCATGCTCTCTTCCGAAACATTTGGTATATATCTTGTTATATCCTCTGATCCAAGTCGTGTGTCTCTGACGATTATTTCATATTCTTCTATATGAATTGAAGTATAAACATCATCTTTAATTAATCGCTCTGAAATCAATATTGAATCTTCAAAATTATAGCCATTCCACGGCATAAATGCTACTAGAACATTCTGTCCTAAAGCTAACTCACCAAGATCTGTACACGGTCCATCAGCTATTATATCTCCTTTTCTAATCTTATCTCCTACTTTTACTATGGGGCGTTGATTTATACATGTTCCTTGATTGGATTTTTGATATTTAACAAGATTATATATATCTACTCCAAGTGATTGTACATCCTTATCTTCTGTGCGAATAACTATTCTATTACTTGAAACTTGCTCTACTATACCGTTTCTACGTGCTATCACCACTACTCCAGAATCTCTAGCTACTATAGATTCCATCCCAGTTCCGACAAGTGGCGCGCAATTTCGTATGAGAGGTACCGCTTGTCTTTGCATATTAGATCCCATAAGCGCGCGATTTGCATCGTTATTCTCAAGAAACGGTATGAGAGAGGCTGCGACTGATACAATTTGCTTTGGAGATATATCGATGTAGTCAACTTCCTCTCTTGGTATTGATACAAATTCTCCCGCTTTACGACAAACAACCATTTCGTCTATAAAACTTTTATCAGAATTTAGCGATGCATTTGCCTGTGCAATGGCATATTTCCTTTCTTCTATTGCAGAAAAATAAACTATATCATCAGTAACTTTACAATCTTTTACTTTACGATATGGAGTCTCTAAAAATCCATAATCATTAATCCCAGTATACGTTGCAGGCGAACTAATGAGTCCTATATTTTGCCCTTCTGGCGTTTCTATAGGACAAATTCTTCCATAGTGACTCGTATGTACATCACGCACTTCAAAGCCAGCTCTATCCCTAGTAAGACCACCAGGACCTAACGCTGAAATTCTGCGCTTATGCGTTACTTCAGATATGGGGTTAACTTGATCCATAAATTGAGAAAGCTGAGAACTACCAAAAAATTCGTTGATAGTGGAAATAAGAGTTTTATAACTTATTAAATCATACGGCATGATATTATCAACTTCGCTACTATGGAGACGCTCTATGATAATTCTTTCTACTCTTACTAATCCAAGCCTAAATTGATTTTTTACCAACTCCCCAACTGATCTTATTCTTCTATTCTCCAGACTGTCTATGTCATCAACTTCTCCTTTACCATCTCTTAATTGAGTAATAGTTTTGACAATTGCAATAATATCTTCTTTACTTAAGTAAGTTTGCTCTTCTGAAATAGCAGTGCAGTGTCTGACGTTAATTTTCATTCTACCAACCGCAGATAAATCATATTTATTTGGGTCAAAAAAAGTCTTTTGTAATGCTATTTCTGCTGCTTCTGGCGTTGTTGGCTCCCCTGGGCGTAATACTCTATAAATATCAATTAGAGAATTTTCCTTCGTAACATTTTTGTCTAACATCATAGTATTTCTTATATGAGACCCAACTCTCGCTTCATCTATATCTAAAAGTTCTATTTCATTCAATCCCATTACTGCTGTAATAGTATCTAATATTTCGCTGGTTATTTCTCTGCCAGCACCTATAATCTCTTCACCAGTTTTTGGATTATTTATTGTTTTTGCAGAATACCGGCCTATCAATTCTTGCGAACTTACTCTATAGTTTATTATCTTATTATCTAAATTGGTTTTAATCTCTTTTATTAATCTAGGCGTTACTCGTATATCTGCTTTAAGCAACGCTACTCCCGTTTCAGCATCAATAATATCTGCTCTCGCTTTTGTTCCAGCAAAATCTTCTATATTGAATCGTGTAATCCAAAAATCTCCCTTAAATACAAATTTCCTAAATTGATAGAACTCTGCTAACATCTGTTCGGAAGTATATCCCAAAGCTCTCAATAATGTGGAAACAGGAAGTTTGCGCTTTCTATCAATTCTAAAATATATCAAATCCTTTGCATCAAACTCAATATCTAACCATGAACCTCTATAAGGTATGACTCGCGCTGAATATAGATATTTTCCTGTGGCACTATTCTTTCCACCGTCATGAGTATAAAAGACTCCTGGTGACCTATGTATTTGGGAAACTATAACACGCTGTGCACCATTAATTATAAAAGTACCACTATCTGTCATTAAAGGAACTTCTCCCAAATAAACTTCTTGTTCTTTTATGCTTTTTATCTCTTTCTGCTTACTTTCTTCATCTTCTTCAAAAATAATAAGCCTTAGTGTAACAAGAAGTGGGGAAGAATATGTAACGCCCCTTTGAATACACTCATTAGTATCGTACTTTGGCTCACTTAGCTGATAATGCATGTATTCTAGGCTAGCTCTTCCTTCTTGATCAGTAATGGGAAAAATACTTCTAAATAAATTCTCTAATCCATGATTTTTACGATCAGCAAAACCTCTTGAAGATTGCAGAAATCTCTCGTAAGACTTCCTTTGTACATGCATCAAATTAGGAATCTCCGCTATACTTGGAATTCTCTCAAAACTTTGCCTTATCCTCTTTTTCAGAGTAAATATAGATGATGATTGCACCTTGAGACTAAAAATAAAATGGTTAATATCAGAAATACGAAAATCTCTCCTAGAGTTAACAAAAGATAGAAAATGATTTTTCTAAATCCAGTTAACTACTTTAAAATCTGTACATGCCATACAAAACACACAAGAAACACGAAAAAGTGCTGTATCTAATCTATGAGATCGACTACTATATTGTAAAAATATTATTTTTAAAATTAGATGCACTATTGTATTAAACGAGGGGGAAGATGTGAGAATAAAAGATTTTGTTGCATGAAAAAAATGATATTTACTATTCATAAGAGAACAATAGACAAAAAATTAATCCGATCGCCAATACTAAATCACACCATATTCAATAGCACGCCAGATGATTGTACTTATAGAACAACTAAATGTGGTCACACGAAATACAAAAAAACAGCAAGCACAACTTGTACATTAAAATATTTTGCTTGACAAGAGGAATTTGAAATTTTGAAACAATTTATTCAATAAACATTTATTTGATCGCTATTTTCCATCTAATATACGATTGTCTATCGATATTTTGAATGATATATTGCTGTTAGTTGTAATGTTTTTCATTGATTTGATAAAAATCACTTATGTATTTCACTATTAAATAATCTAAAAAATTACTAATGCAAGATCTATTCATTCATTTACAAGTGAACTCCGATTACTCATTGGGAAATAGTAGCATCAAAATAGAGCTGCTTGTAAAACATTGTGTTAAACATAACATACCAGCAGTAGCACTTACCGATCAAATGAATCTTTTTGGTGCAATTGAGTTTACACAAAAATGCTTGGATTACGGCATACAACCAATATCTGGAGCCATTCTCAATATAGCATCGAATAGTAATGCAGAGGCAAATAAATTCAAATCAAAATTCAATTATGTAACATCTGCAGTACAAAATCAAATTACTATCCTTGCAAAAAACAAAGAAGGATATAAAAATCTTATGAGACTTGTAAGCTATCCTCATATTTATGATACATCTAATCATTTACCCAAAGAAATACCATTATCTGAGATTTTTAATAAGAATATTGGTAATATTGTCCTAATAGGAGAAGACAGTTTTTTTGGCTATCTTATATCATCATATCGCATCGAAGAAGCTGAAAACTTTATACTCAAATTCCAACAGCATTTTAAGGAAGACTTATTTATAAAACTTACACGCTGTGGCAATTTAGGAAGCAAAATTTTCGAGAAAGAAGCATTAAGAATTGCATATAAATATGGCATCGCATTGGTTGCTACTAATCTTGTTCATTATTTAACACAAGAAGATCAAGAGGCTCATGATGCGCTATTGTGTATATCAAATGGAAGATATATAGGTGAAGTTGATAGGATAAAGTCTTTTAATGATACATATTTCAAAACTTCAAAAGAAATGCATTCATTATTCGTAGATTTGCCTGAAGCTATTGAAAACACAGTACTTATAGCAAAAAAATGTTCCTATATAATAGAGACAGCAAATCCAATGTTACCAACATTTGATTGCGAATTTGATGAATTCACTACCCTTAAACAAACTGCAGAAATTGGTTTAGACAATTATCTAAAACGCAATGTGTTTGCGCATCTAAATGAAAAAATTTATCGCAAACGTCTACAGTATGAATTGGATGTTATAAACAGTATGAATTTTCCTGGATACTTCCTCATTGTATCAGATTTTATAAAATGGAGTAAAAAAAACAATATTCCCGTTGGTCCTGGGCGCGGATCTGGCGCTGGATCATTAGTTGCACTTGCTTTAGACATTACAACTATAGATCCATTGAGATTTGGTTTACTTTTTGAAAGATTTTTAAATCCAGATCGCATTTCGATGCCAGATTTTGATATAGATTTTTGTCAAATACGTAGAGATGAGGTGATAGATTATGTATCAAATAAATATGGTATCTCACACGTCTCACATATTGTAACATTTGGAAAATTGCAAGCCAGAGCTGTTTTAAGAGATGTAGGACGCATTTTGCAAATGCCATATAGCATGGTAGATGAAATTTCCAAAATGATACCACACAATCCAGCCAATCCTATTATGTTATCCCAAGCAATAGATATTGATAAAGAGATGCAATATTTACGAGATACTAACCCAGATATAGCACGTTTATTACGTATTAGTCTGCAGTTAGAGGGTGTGTCTAGACATATTTCAACTCATGCCGCTGGCATCTTAATAGCTGATAGAGATATCATCGAAATTGCACCACTTTACAAAGATCAAAACGCTGCATTACCCGCTGTACAATATAGCATGAAATATGCTGAAGCTGTGGGTTTAATAAAATTTGATTTTCTTGGTTTAAAAACACTAACAGTAATACAAAAAGCAAAAGAGCTTATCAAAACACAACATGATGTAGAACTAGATTTGAATTCTATACCTTTAGATGATAAATCGACATATATAATGCTAAGCAAAGGGGATACAATTGGTGTTTTTCAATTTGAAGGATATGGAATGCGTGAATCAATAAAAAATCTCAAGCCCGATAGATTTGAAGATTTAGTGGCTTTAGCTTCTCTGTATCGCCCAGGTCCAATGGATAATATACCACTCTATATACAACGCAAACACGGATTAGAAAAAGTAGAATATATACATCCTAAATTAGTTCAAATACTAAAAGAAACATACGGCATCATAGTATACCAAGAACAGGTAATGCAAATAGCACAAATATTAGCAGGCTATACATTAGCAGAAGCAGATTTGCTAAGAAGAGTAATGGGTAAAAAACAAAAAGAGGAAATGTATAAACAACGCGATATATTTGTAAAAAGAGCAGTGGAATTAGGCACTTCATATGAACAATCTAATTACATTTTTCATCTAATAGAAAAATTCGCAAGTTATGGCTTCAATAAATCTCATGCAGTTGCATATGCAATGATATCATATCAAACAGCATATATAAAAGCTCACTATACTGCCGAATTCTTGGTAGCATCAATAAACTTAGAAATAGATGACACTGATAAAATACATACATTCTTTAGAGAAGCTAAGAAATTTGGTATCAATATTTTACATCCATCGATAAATAAATCATATGTGTATTTTAGCATAGAAAGCAATACTTTTTCCAATAAAAAGACTCAACCACATATTAAAAATATCAATAAATCTATCAGATTTGGTCTCTTAGGTATCAAAAGTATTGGACTTAAGATCATTCAAAAGATAGTAGATGAGCGCAGCAATAAAGGTAATTATCAATCTATCCTTGATTTTGTGTTACGTACAGCGCGATTAGGCCTAACTAAACGAATGCTTGAAGTACTAATAAAGGCTGGAGCGTTTGCTGAGATACATAGTAATATTTCGCAGATTCTACAAAATGTTGATACATTATTACAATACGCTCGCAGCATTGAGAGTAACTCCACGCTCCATCAAGGAGCATCAAGACAACATTCTTTATTCAATCAACACACAAGTGAGAATGCAATGCAATTTGATATACCTTCAACTAGCGCACAAGAATTACCGCTTATAGAAAAGCTTCGAATGGAATATGAAGCTCTTGGATTCCACATCTCAGCTCATCCAATATCCGTCTATAGTGTAGCACTACAAAAAAAAAATATCACCTATATGAGTGATATTGAAAAAATTGCCACAGATAGAATAAAGAATATAAATATTGCTGGATTAATTATATCAAAAAAAATCCGCTCCGGAAAGCTAGGCAAATTCGCATTTCTACAACTTTCAGATGATTCATGTGTTATTGACGCATCGATTTTTAGTGAAGTACTTCTTTGTAAAAGCGGAAAATTATTAAAAGAAGGTAATTTGGTATTTTGTAAGGCTAATGTTGCTAAAGACCAAAGAGGTTTAAGAATAGTTTTAGAAGATATGACAGATATAGAAGCGATTATAAAAAAAAAATATAGTATATACGTATACAATGATGATAAGGATGCGTTTTATAAAATGCGCAATATTTTACTTGATGATAAAAATATTCACTATGATCTAGATGAAGCGCACAAAGATATAAGAAAATTAATCCCACTAAGTACAATAAAAATCATATTCATTTCTCCTCAAAAAGGCAATGTGTATTGCAGTATTAATCACAAAAACAACGGGCAATTACACGAAAATATTCTATTACAAACTATTGCTAATATACCAAACATAGAAGTAATACAGGAATTTGAATAAATTTAATAATAATGATTCTTATATGTAAGTACTATAAAATATTTGAAAATATTTGTTTATAAATTTTATAAATACAAAAAATAATTAGTTAATTTGACCATAGTAAATGTACTTATATAATACTAAGCTTGACAATAGATTTATTGAAAAATTGATTCACCTTATTGGCAATAAGATATTAGTGATTTGTGGTCCAACAAGTGCTGGGAAATCTGATTTAGCTATACAGATTGCTCACAAAATGATTAGCTATGGTAAAAATGCATCGATAATTAATTCTGATGCAATGCAAATATATGCAGAACTACAAATTATTACTGGACAGCCTTCAATAGATGATAGAAGAGGGATAGAACATTTGCTGTATGGATACTTTTCTATAGAACAATTCTATTACTCATTACAAACGAAGATGCGATATTCTGTTATGAATTGGATTGATGATGCACTGCTTTGTATGAACTCATTGATTGATCGAAAAATATTACCTATACTAGTAGGTGGGAGTGGTATGTATATTAATTCTCTTATTTTTGGTATTGCGGAAATTCCCAAAGTCAATACTATAATCATTGATAGATTATACAGAATTAAGAAAAAAAAAGGAATGAGCTTTTTATATAATTTATTGCGTAATCACGATAATGAATCAAGTCTAAAAATCTCTCAAAATGATGAGGTAAGAATTATAAGAGCATTATCAGTATTTTACTCAACCGGTCATAGCATTAGTTATTGGCAAAAACATCATCACAAAAGATTTTATCCAAAAGATAGTTTTTTTCTACTATACATGCACCCCAAAAGAGATGAATTGTACAATAAAATTAATACACGTGTTTTGGAATTATTCTATAAAAACTGTTATGATGAATTCGTCCAATATAAAGTACGTTTAAGTAAATTATATAAAAAAAATCCTTCTAGCTTAGAGTTTTATGATTTTCCCAAAGTAATAGGTATAAACGAAATGATAAAATATGGTAAGGGAATATGTTCCTTGAATACTGCAATTGACGATATCCAACAAACAACGAGAAGATATGCACGAAAGCAATACATATTGTTTAATACCAAAAAAAATGAATACGATCTCGTAATATGCTAACAGATATTATGGAAAATACCAACAATGTTTCAATATTAATCAAAGAACATAGTTTACATCTTATGTCTTAACTTCTCTTTATTAGATTATATAACTTGTACATATGTAGGAAGTGAGTAGTGAGTTAGTAGTAATTTTTACTTTTAAGTAAATATCATTTTATGTAATGCTAGATAAGCGTTGCTTATATTTTTGGTGAAATATATAATCAGTATGACAGATGGTTAATTTTTATCTAATTACAATTAATATTTTACTAAGTTAAATTATATGTCTACCGATAACTATAGTGTTTTTGATTCTTCTGAAGTATGCGAAGTTTTAGCAAAATTACTTGCGGATAGTTATTTTTTATACCTTAAAACTCACAATTATCACTGGAATGTTAAAGGGGAGAATTTTTTCTCACTCCATAATCTCTTTGAGGTGCAGTACAATGAAATGTTTCAAGCACTAGATGTTATAGCAGAAAGAATAAGGATGATAGGTTATGATGTTCCTGGAAGTTTTCAAGAATTTAGACAATTATCTACGATAGAAGAAGAGAAGTTACCACATAACCCAAATATGATGGTAAAAAGACTTAAGGATGATCACTATTCTATGATTACCTCATTAAAACAATATTTAGCAAATATAGCTCATACAGATGATGAAGGAACAAAAAATTTGCTTGTTGATAGACTGGTAGCACATGAAAAAGCACATTGGATGTTGCAAAGTAGCTTTAATGAATAAGTCTTAGGGTATTAGTCTATCTTGATGCGTTGTAACACCAAGATTTTTTATTCGTCACTTGGTAGGTATGAGAGTATTCTACGATACTATGTAAGATGATTCGATTATTTGTCTTTTTTATAGCAGGGTGATCCTATTCTTTATAAAGATTGAGTCTTTAAAGAAGTAGGATTACTCACTATATGGTAATTTTACTAAATAAGTTTGGTTTTTTACACTAACTTATACCTACCAGAATCTGTAAAGTTTATGGAGATAAGAATATAAGACACATATCAATTATATGTGAGCAGTATCAAAGTAATTTCCCATAGGAAAATTTTATAATAAATCAAGTTGGATTATCATATGGCAGCATATTGAAGAAGTAAGAAGCAGTGTCAAATGGCGGATTAAGATTTACTCAATTACATCGCCAATCCAACTGTTTATTAGTGTAGAATTTGTCTATAGGATTCACATCGTGGAAATATGATGATAGAAAAGTTACATTGCATCTCATAAATTCTATTAATACTCCCATTTTTTTGACTTATAAGAAGATATGTTGTCCATAAGTAACTACCTAGCACCAAATTTGTAACGCTGCTACATACCACCATTGGCAAAAATTTAACAACGGTATGATACTCTGGCTTGGCTTTTTAAATACATTTTTGCACCATCGCAATCTTGGATATCCCCTCCATGTAGCTCACGTGACACCACTAAACAAATAAAAGATGCTAGAATTATCCATTCCTCATCCGTTATATTAGTAGAGTACATCCGCCATTGTTTTATGTTCTTACCATCTCAGCCCGTTATTTCATAACTTTCAAGACAGGCTCTTATAGTGAATTATAAATTAAGAATTTGATTGATTATAACTTTCTCACTATGTAACATTTTATAATCTTAGAATAAATTCTTCATAGTATGTTTACGTATTAAGTTATTTTTTATATATATTTATGCTTGCTCGATATATTAGATTGTTGTAAAAGGGTCAAGATGTTTTTCTACGATTTATAACTCTGCAACTTTTGGTGATGCAGTATAATGTCTTCAATATAATTTTGGCGTGTAATAAATATGTCTACTAACAATAACTATTCAAAAATTGACTTTGAAGCGTTAAAGATGCACAGTACTCATCCTCATGGCAAGGTATCGACAAAATTAACAAAACCAGTCAATACACAGTATGATCTGTCATTAGCATATACACCGGGAGTAGCAGCGCCATGTCTTGAGATTGCAAAAGATCCAAGTATGTCATTTAAGTACACAGCGCGTGGTAATTACGTTGCTGTAATAACAAATGGTACTGCTGTGTTAGGCCTTGGTAATATTGGAGCATTAGCTGCAAAACCAGTTATGGAGGGCAAAGTTGCACTATTTAAGCGATTTGCTGATGTTGATGCTGTTGATATAGAGGTTAGCAGTGAAGATGTTGAGATATTTATTAATACTGTACGTTACTTGGAAAATACATGGGGTGGAATAAATCTTGAGGATATTAAGGCTCCCGAATGTTTTATCATAGAAGAACGACTTAAGGAAATGTTAAATATTCCAGTGTTTCATGATGATCAACATGGAACAGCGATTGTTACTGCAGCAGGATTGATAAACGCTTTAGAGATTATAAAAAAGAATATATCAGACATAAGATTAGTTGTAAATGGAGCTGGGGCAGCTGCTATAGCTTGTACCAATTTACTTGTAAAACTTGGGGTAGATTTGAATAATATAATAATGTGTGATAGCGTTGGTGTGATACACAACAAACGTACTATTGGCATGAACGATTGGAAAAGAAAATATGCTCGTGATATTTCAGCTAGAACATTAGAAGAGGCTATAGTAGGGGCAGATGTCTTTTTAGGACTATCTTCAAAAGATATATTATCACAAAAAATGGTAGCAAATATGGCTAATAAGCCGATTATATTTGCTATGGCAAATCCACATCCAGAAATTACCCCTGACAAAGTATATGCCGTACGAAATGATGCTATTGTCGCAACTGGAAGATCGGATTACAGGAATCAAGTAAATAATGTTATGGGATTTCCATATATTTTTCGTGGTGCATTAGACGTACTAGCAAGTAGAGTAAATGATGAAATGAAAATCGCCGCTGCATATGCTCTTGCTGATTTAGCACATTTACCAGTACCTAATGAATTGAGTATGTTGTATGAAGGACAAACATTTGAGTTTGGACCTAATTACATAGTGCCACTTCCATTTGATAACAGATTGATTACAACAATATCGTCAGCAGTCGCGAAAGCAGCGATGGAAAGTGGTGTAGCACGCAGACCTATAGATGATTTTAATAAATATAAGAGTGAATTGTTGATGCGAGTAAAAAGATAGTATTAATTCGCCGTTAGCATTCTTTTTGTTATTTATTAAATATTGTATATGGAGTTAATGTATTCTTAGTATGTAGTAATGAGAAGTTGTAGGCATATATTGATATTACTTCTTTCGAACTTTTATAGGCTCACTCGAGTATATTATAAAATTTGAATATATTTGGTTGTATAAATAAAAGCTAGAAATAATTAGTTAATGTGAGATAGAGTGGATCTACTAATTTTTATCTTTTAAAAGAAAAAAACTTCTCTCTACAAGAATTCATTTAAAGCTAAATCTATCTTTAAGCTATAACATTATAAACTTAATATACTTCTAGTTTATTAAGCTCTTACAGATACCAAAATATAAAAACTCTTCGTTGTTTTAATATGTCCAAAATACTAACAAAGCCTGCGCGTTTCAAACCAAAGCATATCAATCTCTAAACTGTATCTTAATTATTCTATAAGGAAAAGAAAGATTATTTCATTCCTAAATCACCAAAGCGCTGATGGAATTTTGCTACTTGACTCACTTTTTCATTAACAAACCCTGTTTGTTTAGTCCACGCTGGATGTGTGAATTTATCAATTGTAAGTGATAGACTTTTTCCTTGATAAGTAGATTTCATCATAACTTTACTTCCATTTGTCATAATCACTTCTAAAAAATTATAATCCTTATGTATAGATGTTTTTTTTGCCATATTTTTACAATATTTTGAAAGTTTAAATTACTCTTCTATATATGTTATAGCCATCTTAATGCGATAACTTGGCGGGGACGACGAGGCTCGAACTCGCGACCTTCGGCGTGACAAGCCGACACTCTAACCAACTGAGCTACGCCCCCTCACACTAAATGCTTGTATAAGTAATCAGTATCGTTAAATCAAAAAACATAATGAAATCATTCACTATCTTTATAAAAGCTGTTCCGTATGATAACTTATAATACAGAATAATCAAGAAAAATATATTTAAATACGATATGTATTATAGGTATGTGTTCACAAGGATATGTATTCTTCATAAGAATTTACCAGCAATCGCAGAAATGACATTTGTTAAAAAAGAAACGATGATTGCATATTGAAATCTTAGCTCGAGCAATGTATAATAAATCAGGGACTCTGCAATAATTACTAAAGATTCAGCAATAATAAAATATAAATTATAATCATTTATAAAATACGGTAGAACAAACCACACATATGGCATGGTAATTAAGGATGCAAAAGAAGTAATACAAAAAATTCTAAGTCTAAGATTTTTGTTATTAGCATATAAGAAGAACCTAAGAAATAAGAAAGCTAATGGCACTTCGATTAATAATGTCACTAAAACAGAATATAAAAATTGCATTACGTACAGCATGGATTTATTCTTATTTGTTTAATTTATATTATGTCAGTCTTAATACAATTTTCAATTTAATATTATATTGTTAAAGGTAAGATAAATTTAAAGATACTGCATTTGTTTTTTTCTAAGCACCTATTTTCGCGGTGATGAAATAACGGGCTGAGATGGTAAGAACATAAAACAATGGCGGATGTACTCTACTAATATAACGGATGAGGAATGGTTAATTCTAGCATCTTTTATTTGTTTAG
>NZ_JAJBJC010000376.1 GCF_021811825.1 Candidatus Anadelfobacter sociabilis
GCAGCATGATTTAGCATTTAATATTCTTTGTGTATCTCTATAACTATGCTCTACTCCTATTTCACATTGTAATTTACTTAAATCTGGATGAATCGCTGTCTTTAATAATGACTTTACGCTAGGTGTGCTATTCCACTTACATTTACTACACTGTCCTCTTTGTATTTTTACTCTATGATCTGTAAACACTGAATGAAAATCTGATTCTTTATATCCTCTCTTTTGCATCTTCCCTCCGCATCTAGGGCATTTGTTTAGCCTTTCTGATAATTGTAGAGATTGCAGTACCAATACTTCATCTTGAATTTTCTTTAATAATTCTATTTGTTCTTGATGACTCAATCCTAGATCTAGTATGCTATTTATCTGCTTTATCTCTTTTGTCTCTATTTCTATTATCTTTTTATCTTCTTTCGACTCACATACTATTTGTATTGTATATTTCTCGTAGTTCATGATGATATTGTTTTTCGTTATTGCTATGTCAGCAT
>NZ_JAJBJC010000377.1 GCF_021811825.1 Candidatus Anadelfobacter sociabilis
TTCTCCTGTGCTTCTGCTAACTTTATTTGAACTTTAGCAGATTCAAGATTAGCCATTGGGCAAGTATTATTCATTACATTCAATGCATGTTCAAAATATTTGATAGAATTCTGATAATTTTCCATTAGCGATCATGTGTCAGCTAGATTTATAAGAATTTTTCAAGTTTGCTTTAGGTACATGTAATTTGTTCTATGTACTATCTTTACTGTTTGAATTGCTTTATTTATACAACTCTATGGCTATTTTATATTGAGAATTCTTTCTTAATATATTTGCTAGATCGTTGTATATTGTGTATTTTTCTTCTGATGGCTTTCATCATTCAAGAACTTCAAGTAATTCTGATACATGATTATCTGCTTTTATATCATTTCTTTGATTGTAATTTATTTCAATTATTTTTAAAAGAATACTTTTACCTTGAGTTCCAATTCCTTTTTCAATATTCTGGAATAATCTAGAACCATATTCATAGAGCTTTATAGCAT
>NZ_JAJBJC010000378.1 GCF_021811825.1 Candidatus Anadelfobacter sociabilis
GATCTCTACAGTCGGAAGACGGTAGGCAGGGGCAGTAAGGTATAGGGGACAGGGCGCGCGCGGCACCGCGGGCACGTGAGGCCTCGTGTCGAGCGTGCCGTCGCGCGGCAGACCGCGGGTGGAGAACCTCGCTCCCTGGGCCGTCGGGTGGGATCCCCCGTCGAAGGCCGCGTTGACACTCACCTCGCGGCCCTTCCACGAGGCATCGGCGGCCTCGCCCACCCCGGTCACTTCGCCCGCGCCGTCGGAGCCGGGGATGCACGGCCACTTGAGGCCCGCATACGCGCCCGTCTTTATCCACACGTCACGGTGATTCAGCGCCGCCGCCCGCACCGCCACCACCACCTCGCCCGGGCCAGGCTGCGGATCAGGCAGGTCGACGACCTGGACTTGGTTGACGGCGGGAAGTTGGACAGCGCGCATGTGCGTGAAAGAAAAGGGTTAGACTGTAATCCATAAGCGTGAAGCGTTCCCTGCGCAACCCACCTG
>NZ_JAJBJC010000379.1 GCF_021811825.1 Candidatus Anadelfobacter sociabilis
TTTACCATCATTTCTTTTAAAATTTTGATAATTAATATTATTTTGTTGTTCTATGTTTTTATTTGGTGCTTTAGGAGGTAATTCGTGTATTAACATATTGTGTTGATTTCTATTATTTCGATCTAAATATTAAATAATCTTGAAATACTATCGACGATGGCGTTTTTCTCTTGTAATAAAGTTGGAACAGTTTCAGATCTTCCTAGTGTTTTATCATTATTCATATTTAGTTCTCTTTCGTTCTGCAAAGAAGGTTGCAATTCTTGACTTGACTCTTTTCCATTCAAAATATTATTTTGTAATTTGCTGCTTTTCATTCTAGCAATTGTTTCTGAACTTGATCTTGTATCAATTTTTTGTTTGTATATTTGGTTTATTGATGCTCCAAAATCAATATCAAAGGTTGTCATATTCATTCGGTTATTATTGTTATTTTCTGACAAATATACCACGTTCTTCTTTCTCTTTTGCTATCTTTAATTTTTCA
>NZ_JAJBJC010000380.1 GCF_021811825.1 Candidatus Anadelfobacter sociabilis
TACGGTTACGAAAGAGCAAGAAGGCTCGGAGTAAGTGCATCTGGGATAAAGCATGCTAAAAGATGCATTGGTGTGACATATAAAAAAACTCTGAATCACCCCAAAGCGGATCCCGTAAAAAGATCTACGTTTTGCCAAAAAATTGATGAGATAAAAAGTGAAGAAAAGCCGATAGTTTATATTGATGAAAGCGGCTTTGCGCATTACATGCCAAGAACACACGGTTATTCTGATAGGGGTAAGCGTTGTTATGGTAAGCACAATTGGGGCGCAAAAGGGAGAAGTAATGTAATTGGAGCATTGATTGATGGTAAAGTTGATGCTGCCCTAGTTGATAAATTTTTCAGTGAATACAGAAGTTTTTACAGCTTGGGTAGAGAAGTGTTTACTGCCCGGCATTTCAAAACAATCTGTTATTGTGATGGATAATCCTACTTTTCACAAAGGACAAGATATGCAAAATCCTGCAGGACGCCGGCCATACT
>NZ_JAJBJC010000381.1 GCF_021811825.1 Candidatus Anadelfobacter sociabilis
GTCCATTATTTCTGTATCGATGTTGCTATCTTTGTTATAGATAAGTGTCTTATTTAATTTCGTTTTCTCCATTAACTCTCCTTCTTTCTATTTCTTCAAGGTCTTTGTCAATTCCATTAATTGCAAACTGAACCTCATCAAACTTCTTTGTGACTTTAGAGTTAAGTTGGTTTATGTCTTCGATTCTACCAATGACTTCAGAATTAATTGTTCCATTCTCAATAATGTTCTTTTTATTTTTATTTGCATCTTCCTTCATTTCATAAATTCGAACATCTAAATCGACTAGCTTATCGACAACTTGATCCAACTTTGTTTCATGCTCTCTTTTGGCCTTATGCAGGTTAGTAATCTCATCATGAAACTCTTGATTGACTGTATTATTATCTCTTTCAGCTAACAACACATCTACTGCTTTATTTTAGATTATCGAACTGAAAAGATAGCTTTTGATTTTGCTCTTCTAATTCTTCATATGCAGAG
>NZ_JAJBJC010000136.1 GCF_021811825.1 Candidatus Anadelfobacter sociabilis
GGATAAACTGAAGTGACCGCCAAAAATCAGACCAATATAAGAGAGACGAATTTAATATAAGAACATATAAATAATGTAAAGAAAATATTGGTAAGAAAATGAGTAAACAAAAAAATTACACAAAAGAGTTTAAATTCAAAGTTGCGATAGAAATGATAAAAGGAGATTTGACAATAACAAAAATAATCACAAGATATTAAGTGCCAAGATCAGTATTAAGTAAATGGAAAAAGCAACTATTAGACAATGGTACTGAAATATATAAAAAAGGCAGTCAGCCAGAGTGGGGGTATAATAATGGTAATATGAAAAAATTACATGCAACGATAGGGAGATTGAAAGTACGCTAGCTTAATGGCGATCCAATGAGTGAAATAACCTATATACTTGAAGCAATGCCTTTCCCCTCAGGGAAGTACAGTAGATGGTAATCATAATAGAGTATATGAGTTTGATACGTATCCCGCTACTAACATAGATTTGGACGATGCGCAGGATTCATATAACATAAATGAATTGCATAATATCAGCAACTAATCCAATATTAGTGAATTATAATGTAATGATCTCGCGCTCTCATAAACACTCTATTATTATATTTGAGTTATGTAATTTGCCGCACTGCAGTAAGGTCTTTTTACTCCAATGCTGTTTTTCACCTCAAACAATGTTCCAACGAGATAATCTTAATTATATGCGTAACACGAACTGCCGATTAAAGCATTATTAATATAAGAGAGTGTATTTAAAATCAGCGTATTAATATGTTATTTTGCTATATGCTAACAACTTTATCGCATAAATACCGCAGGTACCATTTTCTGTATTTTTTAAGCAATACGGATTGTCTTAGGCATTCCAATGCTTTTTATAATATTTAAAAATTAATAATGATATTTTTGCTTCTTTGTTGAGCTAACACACGGGTTCTGTTGCGTAGTTTGTAAATACTATTGCAAAAATTCATCATATGAGAAACTTTGTTTTATTTTTTATCAGATGCAACAGAACACTTAACTTTCCTCTAAACCTCGACACTTAATTTGATGGCGTCACTTTATCTAATAAATTTCGTAACTCTGGAACATAAGATTTTATTCTGATATAAATTTCATCTGCTAACTTCTCATTATATGTATGAGAAGTCATATTTCTATCTTTTAACATTTTTATCCATATATCTTCGTTATCGATCAAATTAACACTAAACACTTCCCGTATGACCTCTTTTGGATAATTTAATTCGATACCTTGTTCTAAAAAATAATCTTTTAAAAATTTCCACGCTAGCCCAAATGTAAATTCAAATCTTTGAATTGTTGCATCAATATTGGCGCGATCATCTTGTACTGATTTTAAATAAATAGCTTCAAGAGAAATGAGAGCTTTTTTAAATTTTTCAAATTTAATCTTACTTTTTGACATAAAGCACCTTTTTATCTTTCAATATATTTTTATACAACGTAGAATCTACCTGCTCTTTAGTAAATTTTATACAATCTACCTTGAGCAAGGTGTCAGCATCTTCTGTTATATCAAGTACTTTTGTCCAATCACTGTCCGTAGCACTGGGGCATATAATTGCAATATCGATATCAGACCTTTTACAATTATCCCCTCTTGCACGCGATCCAAAAAGCCATATTTCTTCAACAAACGGTAATGCCTTTAATTTATCTATGAATTGATAATCTAAATTTTCTCTCATACCTGTTCTTTTTATTTAATCTTACTTATCTTTCCTTTCACTATCTCATCTATTATAATCTTTCTTTCTCTATCTTGTCTTTGGCCGCTTCTAGGAACTATTTGGTGCGCGTTTTAGAATAATATGTTTTCACTATATGCTTGTCTATTTCTTCCAAAATTTCTTTTGGGAGGGTCAGGTTTATTCTAGCTAATTTTGTATTTTTATCAGCACACATAACAATTTTTGTAATGTTTTACAAAGCATTACTTATGCCAATATAAGATTATAAAAAAATAATGGTCAAGGGGCTTTTTTACCTATATAGAGAATATTTTTTATAAAAAAAAGATTTTTAACACACATATGTGTTTTTTGTTGTTGGTGATGAATGTTTAGTTTGTGTTTTTATGTGTGGAAATTTTTGTAAAAATGTTTGAAACCATTTTAGCATTTTTATGTTAAAATGTGAAAACATTAAAATGCCATAGCGGTTTTGATATTATCAAAAAGGCGATGTTTTGTATTATAGATAAAAAGCATTTAAATGTTCTAGCATAAAAGTGTGAAAATGCTAAAAAGATAAAGTGTATAAATGGAAAAAACATTTTATCATTACGATGTAAATGAAGTTCATGCTTTAGATAGATCGAGGGCAAAACATTTAGATTCAGAGCAGTAGATCGGGAACGTTTATCAAGTATGCTAAATAAGGTAAATAAATCTTCCGATACAAGGATTTTTAAAGAATCTGATATAATACGAGCTTTATTAACAATGGGAGAGGAGTTGAAGGGAGAAGAGATATTGCTATACGTAAAAGCTTTTAGATTGAGTTTGTCGAAGTATTAAAATACAAAAGTATTTGTTTATAAAATATGTTTAATAGACGAGGCATTGAGCGAAATAACACTTTCCAAGTTTAGAGCATAACTGCATCTGACAATCAGAAAAAGAACTTGAATGACAATATACCACATGTTACAATATGTCATGTATCACGCGTTACACATAATGTGTATCACATTACATGCCATACGTTGCATATTGTTTCACATGTTTATAGAAGTTGGTATGAATTTTAATATATATCTTAATGAGAATCTAGTTAAAGAACTTCAAGCCATAGTAGCTAGTACAAAAAAAGGGCGTAATGCAATTATACAAGAAGCTG
>NZ_JAJBJC010000382.1 GCF_021811825.1 Candidatus Anadelfobacter sociabilis
GCATATGCAAAAATATCAGCTGCTGTTATATTGAATCCAACTAAGTACATTCTCAATTTCAAATCATTGTTCAAAAGCTCTGCTAACTCTTCTTCTTTTAATCCTGATATTAGCTCGAAGTAGGAAAGTATTTGATTTGTTTGAATTTCAGTCTTACCTAAGAATATTGCTTCGAAATTCCCTGCTTCTGCAATATGTTTAAATATTGAGTATGAAGATGCTCATTTGAAGGTTTTACCATCCTCAGTAACAATCATGCAGGGTAGCGATTCAATTCCCAAAACTGCTTGTTGCTCTGGAGTAATCTGAGTGATCTTGACCATCTCTGAATCAATGATCCTTGTGTATCTAGCCATGAATGCATTAGAACAAAAATATGTTCCTGATAAGATTGCTGAATATCAAAAACTTGGTGAGGAAATGCGAAATAGATGGGAGATTGTTAAGATTGTTAATGATAATAAGCATCTGCAAACAGAAG
>NZ_JAJBJC010000383.1 GCF_021811825.1 Candidatus Anadelfobacter sociabilis
TCGCTTAGTAAGCCATGGCAGATATTATTTCTGATGTTTAAACTATTATCACTAAAGATGTATTTTAGTGTATAAAATATATCTTTCATTTTTAATTCATTAATGTTTTCTAATTCCTTTAAAATTTGTTCCATAGATTTCATTTTTTCAGTCTTGTCTTTTGTTATAGTAAATACGTCAACTTTATGTTCTTTAGCTAATTCTCTCAATAAGTGTTCTAATTGTGGAATACCAATGTGGACTGAAGAAATAAAATCACTTCGTAGAAAAAATTTTAGAGCGCGAGAACACTGTTGATATCTATTCTTTGGGAATATTTGCTTTGATATGTATGACTCGATTTGATCTTTGTGAAATTTTGTTGATAGAAGGTTGATCGTACGCAATATGCGAATGCCATAAAGACTTATTATGGGGTGATAATACATATCTTCGTATTTCATGTTTCGCGTCAATTGTCCATTTTCGTTTATAGTAGA
>NZ_JAJBJC010000137.1 GCF_021811825.1 Candidatus Anadelfobacter sociabilis
TGATGTTACAAATGATGTTAATATTGAGGAAAATTTTTTATATTCATATTTAAATAGAGATGTATATGAGGTCTCTAAACAAGAGCCTACAAAAGGTACGCTTATAGCTGTAGCTAACGATTCACCAATATTCAAGAGTAGCTCAAATGAGAGCGCAAAAGTAGAAGATAAGAGCGCTAGTGTGACTAAAGCACCTTTCAAAAAATTGAACTTAACACCAATACGTTTTGGTGCAGATGATAAAATAGGAACTTATTTCCATACATTATTTAATTTCGCCGATAGCATTAAGCATCTGCACGACAACACAGCTAATGTAATGGAACAATCATACAATGATTTAATAAAGAAGTTTGGGAAGATTACTATTATTAATGATTCAGATGTTTTAACACTGCGAGGAAAGATATTGGATAATGAACAATCAGCGAGAAGAGAGTTCGAAAAATTAAAAGAATCAATAGTAGATGATCAAAAATTCTTATATAAGCGCGTAAAGTCAGATACAGATGCTAAATTTAACACATCAATAACCCCAGCAGTTGTTAGTGAGATTATATTAGGTAAAGATATCGAAGAGAAAAAAGTTACTAAAAATAGCAACAATAATAAACTGCTAGAGTCTAATAAAGAGAATGATGATAATATCAAATCGGAAAATGCTAAAAGCAAGGATGCTGATACTGTAGACAATATTGTAAACGATATTGTATCTAAGATGGACTATCACGTAGGGATGCTCATGATACCAGCAGCGCAGCATAATATGATGCTTAAACAAGCAATGTATGTAGTGGCGGAAAAATCAAAAGCAGCGCTAGAATTGTTTGGTAATTCATTATTGCATTATCAGAGGAGCTATGCGCTGCATGCACTTAGTGGCTCGTCATTTAAATCTCCAAAAATAATAGAAAACACGCAAAAGAAGATAGAAGACATAAAGACTAAGTTGAGTGAGATTGAGTCTTTCAAAGCAAAAAAAGAAAGCATAAAACAATCTGTGCATGTAGAAAAGAGGCTGAGAGAGAATTATGAGAATAACAGGAAGATCAAGATTTTGAATAATAAGATTGCAGTTGTGGATAAAAAGATTGCAGATCACAAAACGAAGATTCAAGATTTGAATGAACAATCCCCGGCACTTGATAATGAGATTAAAGGTATAGACCAAAAGATTCAAAGTGTAACAAAGCGTGATGATACTAGTACGCTTGATGTGAACAATGATGAACAGCTCTTGAAGAGCCTAAAGGATGAAGCGAAAACTCTGAACAATTTGCTTAATAAACAAACAGTGGATGATAAGATCTATAACATGAATGAGCGGAAGAGTAAGCTGGTGAGTAAGCTGATGAGTAAGCTGAAGGAGCTGATTAAGCTGAAGGAGCTGAATAAGCTGAATAAGCTGAATGATGAGCTGGTGAGTAAGCTGAATGAGCGGAAGAGTAAGCTGGTGAGTAAGCTGAATAAGCTTAAGAGTAAGCCGAATGAGCAGAATGATGAGTTGGTGAGTAAGCTGAAGGAGCTGAAGAAGCTGAATAAGCTGAAGGCTGCGCTGAAGGCTGCGCTGAATTGTGAGATCGATAAGCGGAATGATAAGCTGAGTGAGTTCAGTTATAGCTCGAGTGAGGCAAATAGTGAGCTGATTAAGCTGAAGGCTGTGCTGAATGGTGAGCCGAGTGAGTCCAGTGATAGCTCGAGTGAGGCAAATAGTGAGCTGAATAAGCTGAAGGCTGTGCTGAATGGTAAGATCGATAAGCAGAATGATAAGTTGAGTGAGGCAAATAGTGAGCTGATTAAGCAGAATGATGCGCTGAGTGAGTTCAGTGATAGCTCGAGTGAGGCAAATAGTGAGCTGAATGAGCTGAATGGTGACCTGAATGCTGAGAGCAATAAGCTGAAGGAGCAGGCGCTGGAGAATGAGCTGGATAAGCTGAATGCTGAGATCGATAAGATGATTCAGAGTAAGGGTAAGCTGGAGGATGAGATCGATAAGCTGAATGAGCTGGATAAGCTGAATGCTGAGATCGATAAGCTGTATACGCAGAAGAGTGAGCTGGAGGATGAGATCGATAAGCTGAATGAGCCGGCTAAGCTGAATGCTGAGATCGATAAGCTGAAGGAGCAGAAGAGTGAGCTGAATGCTGAGATCGATAAGCTGATTCAGCAGAAGAGTGAGCTGGTTAAGCTGGATGCCAAGCTGAAGAAAGAGATCAAGAAGATGATTGAGCGGGAGAGTGAGCTGAATGCTGAGATCAATAAGCTGAATGCTGAGATCGATAAGCTGAAGGAGCTGAAGAGTAAGCCGAAGGAGCTGAAGGAGCGGAACAAGCAGAAGGAGCAGAAGGAGCTGCAGAAGCTGGAGAGTGCGCTGAATGATGAAATCAATAATCTGAATGCTGAGATCGATAAGCTGAAGAGTAAGCCGAAGGAGCTGCAGGAGCTGCAGGAGCTGAAGGAGCTGAAGGAGCTGAACAAGCCGAAGGAGCTGAAGAAGCTGCAGGAGCGGAACAAGCTGAAGGAGCTGAAGGAGCTGAAGGCTGAGCTGAATGCTGAGATCGATGAGCTAAATGAGCAGAAGAGTGAGCTGATTGAGCGGAAGGCTAGGGTCGGTGAGCAGAAGGATATGCTGATTCAGCAGCAGAGTGAGCTGAAGAAGCTGGATGATATGGGTAATTTGCAGGATCGTGAGAATAAGCTGAAGACCAAACTGAAGACCAAACTGAATGCTGAGCTGAATGCTGAGATTGATGATGGTGATGATGATGGTGATCCAAAGATTGCGGATGAAACAGAGTCGGCGCCTTATGGAGGCGAAGAAACGAAAAGCTATGATAAGCAAACGAC
>NZ_JAJBJC010000138.1 GCF_021811825.1 Candidatus Anadelfobacter sociabilis
CCCCAAAACCCCAAAACCCCAAGTATGCAAATTTAAATTGAAAATTAATATGAACAAGATTATAATATGAAAATATTTGATAGATTAAAAATTAGCTTGGTTTATCTTAGCTATAGGAATTCTTCATTGTCTTTGTCCATTTATTCAAAGCCCAGGATCTACTTTTGATTTTGATTGACTTCTCTTAAAATTAGCGTTTCGTACATTAGATCCTTGAATGAGTGTTTGTTGTCTACGACTATTAACAACTAAGTTTGAGTTATTGATTTTATTTCAATTATCTACTATTCGTTTACTTTGTTTTCCAAAATTTTCAAGATTTGCCTTTTTAAATGAAGTTGCATATAATACTTTTCGTTGATTCATTGATAATCCATCAAAAGGAAGTTCTTTTCTATTTGCATCTCAAGCAAAATATTGAGAAGGGGAAACATTTTGATAATACTGTTTAAGTGCATGATCTAGATCAGAATTTATTTTTGATACACTCTGAAAATGTTGATAAATAGAATCTATAAAGCTTCTTAATAATTGCATAAATATAATTTACTTTCTAGTGGTGCCTCATTAAATTCATTTATTTTGACTTATTATTTTATCGTTTTGAATACTAGCATGATCTGATTTGCTCTTTAATTTTTCCTTATCAATCAATGCTTGCTGTCTTGATGTCTTTGAATTTTCTCCCAAATAACTTCATGCTAATGAAATTACTTTATCTTGATCTTGTAAATCGTTTATTGGCAAAATGAATCCTCCAATTTCATTCTCAAAATTATTTTGGATGTTTTTACATGTTCCTAAAATAAATTAATTAATGAAGCACTTTACATGGATGCTTGAGTCCTCAAATGCTTTCTGCATGGTCAGTTTTAAATCTTCTCCAATCTTATACTTGAATCTACTTTATTCTCATTACATAATGATCTTCCATCAGGCTTTACTAAAGGAAGATTTATTGCGGATTTTTCTATTTCGTGAATAAACAAATTTGATTGCTTATTATCATTAGTAGTAATAATTTTGTGATCATATTTTAGATGATTATATCTGTCTTTTAAAGAAGATCTTTTCCTTAAACTTTGAAGTCTTGAGTTTTTGCTTCAATAATTTTCTGCAGTTTGTTCTATTAAATTTTTATTTTCTTCTATATAATCGTTTTCTATGACTCATTTTTCAGTTTTAGCTTTAAGTGGACTTCCTATGCTTCCATACAAAATTTTATTGCTCTTATGAAAATTATTTGTTGTTCAATTTGCTAATGAGCTTGTGCTAACTTTACTATAACAAAATTTAAATAAAAAATTACAATCAATTTGGATTCGAAATGTTTGCTCTTTTCTTTTGTTTTTGAGAAACTGGAGTAATAAATTTCTTTGCATCAGCACTATAAGGATTCTTGCTTTTAAAGCTTCCTCATTTATTTATCTTATTTTCACTTGTTGTTATCGAACCTTGCTTCTTTCGTAAGTTGTCTTTAAAGCTATTTGATTTTAATGCATCACTATCTTGATTATTTTTATTTGATTTAGAGATTTGATAAGGAACTGATCAGGCAGATGTTTTTAAATATTCCAAATATTTTTCTTGTCAACAAGGATCACTATTTGGAAAAATTAATCTATAGTTTCCCATATTTTTCTTTTCATAATTTTCTCTCTTTTTATTTAAGAATTTCAAGTTCTTCTCGTTTCTTTTGCATACTTTCTTTATAGCTTATTCTTTCAACTATACGTTTCTGCAGATCTTCTTTCTTTTTATTAATTTTTCTCATTTTATCTCGATAAGTAACTCCAAGAAGTTTAAAAGCGTCAGTTACAACACCTCTCTTTAATTGATCATCCAAGTTGCTGTCATTAGCAAAGCTTGGAGCTAGATTTACTTCAAGAAGCCAAGGCTTAGCTTTCTTATCTAGATAAATATCAAAACCTAAAATTTCAAAACACATATTTCCTTCTAAATCACTTGGTTGGCATGTTCTGTATGAATGAGTCAGTTCTGGCTGAATTGATATCAGTGTTTTGATTATTACATCATCAATTTTGGTTCTGAGAGTGTCTGTATCAACTCCTTCATTTCTGAGTCTCTATTAGATATATTAGAATATTTACTTACATTCATTAATGTTGATAGTAATCTTTTGTGACCAATGTCATCATGAGGATTTTCAGATATAATCATACCATTTTCTTTATTTATTGCATAATTTGTTAAATGCATGTAAAGGTTATCATAATTTGTACCAGAATCAATATCCCATTCTTCTGTTGCAAATCTAACCATTCCTTCATTATAAATAAATATTTTTAGAGGATCTCAACTAGTAATTAAGACGTAAATTCTTAAGTCAAATTTATATCCATCAATTAGATATGGAGATCTCATGTATCTTTGCACAACTAGATGTTCTGAAGGATTTATTTCTTCTAATCTTCTAGTAATGTAAATACCTCTTCCTTGTGCTGCAGCTTCAGGTTTGACAATCATTGAAACTATTCTTTTCTCCGTTACAAATGCTTTGAGATCATTATATTCATAAGGAAGTTGCCATGTTTTAGGAGTAAATTTATACTCACCTGGGTACATTCTCTCCATTTTCTTTATATTTTTAGCAAGCAAATTCTTTCTTCAGATTTGATACATTGACGGAAAATGATTAATTCTCTGATAGTTTCTCATTTTTGTTAACTTTTCAGTGCCAAAAGGAAGATCACTCCAACATACATCAAACTCATCGTTGTCCTCATAATAACATTTCCATCCAATATCTTCAGCAGATTCTTTGATAACATCATATTCAGTGTCTAAAATATAAAGCAGTT
>NZ_JAJBJC010000139.1 GCF_021811825.1 Candidatus Anadelfobacter sociabilis
TCAGATGAAGAAACTTCTGATCATGATTCTTGATCTAGTTGTTCAAATATTCCACATAACAAATTAGTAAATCAAGCTTTAAGATTGCCAAAGCAGCAAGCTAAAAATAGCACACTTAATGAAGCAATGTTAAGAAAAACTGTGCATCTTCAACAACACTAGATTCTCTATGTACTGGAGTAGAATCAGCAACTGGCTCTTGATAGCTTGAAGTCATGAACTGTGATAATGAAGTAAAACTTGTACGATCAATTTTAGATGAAGAACGACTACCGATACGATAGCTTTCAATTGGAGATGCATATGGATTAAATTTTGATTTAAGCATTTCTATGGCTGATTCTTGCTTTTTTGAAGGAGAATACTCATTTGAATACTTATTTTTCGAAGGAGTTTGAATATGATTTTCAGATCTTTTACCTGATACTTCTAAGTATTCATGCATTGATTGATTAGCATTAAGTAAGTAGTGAGCTCTATCTAATGCTTCTTTCATTTTCTTTTTCTCTATTTCTTTATTTTCTAATGCTCTAATCATCAAAATATGATCTGTTTCTCCGTGATTTATTGCTTCTTTAAGTGAATAATTTTCATTCATTAACTCTTCAATTTTATTTACCAGCATCATATTTTCAGCTTTTGTCTTTTGCAATTCAAAAGCAGCATGTGAGATTTTAGTATTTATAAATTGACTTGCTTCTTCTTTTTCCTCTCTTTCTTTTATCATATTAGTAATTTCTTGCCTTAAAACTCTTTCCATACTTGAAAGAGACTTAAGATCAGCTTTTAAATTGGTATTTTCTGTTACTATAACTCACATTTCTTCCTTATTTTTCCTTAACATTGCTTCATTATTTTATTATTCTTGAATTTAACTCTTCGATCTTTGTTTGAAGCACATTTTCGTTTTTTGTAGAAGTTATACTTTTATTTAAATTTTGCTTAAGACTATCTTCAAGCTCGGTAATAGTATGCCTAAATTCTTCGATCATATTATTTTTCATTTCTATTTCTCTTTGAGCATCCTAGAAAAATAATTACTAATTTCATACTTTTAATTGAGTGTTGAGAGAATTGATATTATAGCTTGAAGTTATTTTTAAATTGCTCAATTCTCTTTTTAAGTTTATAACTAGCTTCTCACTATTTGAAGATTGGATTAGTAATTTTTCATATTCTTGGTTCATTTTTAAAAGCATATCCTCATATCTTACACTTTGTTCATTTAGTTGACTATTTTGCTTATTGAGTTTATTAATTTCATTTTGAGTATCAATATCAGCTATTATTATTCAATATTAAATTGATTTCTTACATTTCAAAGCTTCAATTGCATCATTTATGACTATTTCACTTTTACGATTTGTATATTGCTCTGAAGATTTTATGACATCTGTGAATTCAATACTTTTGTTATCTAATTCTAAACAGATTAATTTAGGAGTATCTGTTGAACTTTCGTTTTTGATTTTGCTATCAAAATCCTGTAGACTACCCTCATTATTTATTGACTCAATATCTTTATCTCCAACTATAAAGAGTTAATTTGCTTGTTCTTAAAATCTGATGTATATCATTATAATAGTAGTTTTCTTACTATCAAATTGTATCTCACCAAGTTCTTTTATATTTTTATTATTGGTTTGGTTAGTTTTTGCAGATACACTGTTTTTATTTATTTCGTTTTTCTTTACACAAGTAATCATTACATCTGTTGAATTATCGATCAGTCTCTTCTTTGCACTACTAGATGATTTGTCTCTATTAAAGCTTGGAGTATTGTCTGTTTCGAATTTCGAATATTTTACTAATGACTTTGGAGTATTTAATATTGATTCAAGAGTTTCTATATTTTATTAGTTAATCTCATAATGATTGATGTATTATGTAAAGTTTTGATTAAGTGTTCGAATTGAATTATCTAAACTTACTATTTCTTTGAATTGAATTTGATATATAAGATTTCATTACTTTTTGTTCTTGCATACGTTGCTTTATTTTACCTCCAATCGGTTCATATCTTTTAATTGATTTGCTGGTTGATTTATTTGTTAAATATTTTGCTTTCTTAAGATTTTTATTACTTTTATCTTCATTATTTTCACTTCTTGTATTTTTCAATTTTAAATCTAACAAGGTAGAAATTAATACGTTTTTAAGCAACAACTAAAAATAAAATATTGAAATAATATTTCATCAATCTGCTAGAAACATAGAAACACACGATATATATTTTAATTTTGCAATACCTTCATCATCTACATTACTGAAATCAATTTGCACTCTTTCCACCCATTCTCCTAATCTCTCTATGTCAGGTTCTTTTTCTTCGATAGTCAATCCTCCACTTTTTCTGTAAGCATAAATTTATAGAAATTACCTTATATGATTAGTTCTATGTGTAATACCCGTTTTTGAAGTGTTTTGTGTATGTATCTGAGAAGATGGTTTTGATGCCATTGAGCTATAAAAGCAATGACTTTAGGATGACTCAATTTTATTAAGGACAATACAAAAATAGTTTGATTTATAAATAAAACCAATAACTATTCAAATTGATAGCTACATTCTTCAACTTTATTAATATAAGCTTGAAAAGGCTTATATAAATGCATTAATTTACTTAGTTTGTGCATTCTTATTCTTAGCTGGTTTCGAATACGTATCTGATGTTAATCTATGGATCAAAGATGATTTGCTTGAAAAGTTTAGAAATTTTTTTATACACTTCACCAGCGTCGTCTTCAATGCCCGCACCGGGGTCATCCTTAATTAAATTCAAATTGCTTTTTATTGATTCGTACAGTTCTTTTTGCATAGCA
>NZ_JAJBJC010000384.1 GCF_021811825.1 Candidatus Anadelfobacter sociabilis
AATAGAGTTTTATTAAAATGTTTTTTACATAATTGAACTGTTTTTGTACCTGCACACATTGAAGGCAAGTATATTTGCTAACTTTGCCTTATCAATTGCGCTACTTTCTGTATATCATTGGGTGAATTAGATTTTGATGAAGCATCTCCTTTCTATCTACAGTCATTAAGTTGATAGGTGTTTTTATTCTATTATTCAGTTCTATCATTCAACGCTATGACTTATTAAGTCTCTTTTATATAGGTTTGATATAAATTCTTAGCCTATTTGTGATTACTAATATTGGAGTGGAATAATTCTTCAACAATTTTGATAAAATCGTATCGATGACTTTCTATTACAGAATTTCTGGAGGAATATATATCAAGCTTATGCACCTTTTTATCCACAGCTCTCTCCCTTTATCTATACCAAGGCAGTCATATATGAGTCTCATCTAAAATTTATCACTCTTAGCATTATTCTTCTTCTA
>NZ_JAJBJC010000385.1 GCF_021811825.1 Candidatus Anadelfobacter sociabilis
CTCTCTACGGATTGCATCTTTCGCTTCTGGCATTAGCATGTAGTATTTGTCCCATAAACTTTTTCTCCATATGTGAGTATCTTCATATCCTATACTATAATTCTCTGGGATTAAACAATTTAGGTTCATTTGAGATAGAATATTTTCCTAGATAATGTAGCTATTTTGCGCTACACTATATTCATAAACAAATTATAAATAAATTATATGTTCACTGCTAGTAAACAAACAAAAATTAAAGATACTGTTGTAAGAGCAAGAGTGGATTCAGATCTTAAAAATAAAGTAGATATAATATTACATGATTTAGGATTAACTATTTCAGAGGCAATTAGTTTATATTTATCTCAAATTAAGTTACATAAAGGGATACCATTTGCTATAGAAATACCTAATAAAGAAACAAAAAAAGGCATTCATGATGCACAAAGTGGAAAGAATGTTACTATCTGTAAAGATTCAAAAGATAT
>NZ_JAJBJC010000386.1 GCF_021811825.1 Candidatus Anadelfobacter sociabilis
CACCTTCAACCCACTTCTTGCAAAGTGCTGCATTCGTTCTAGGTTGGAAACCAAATATATCACCTATTTGTTTAGCCGTCACAACATCATATCTTTTAAATAATTCCAATGCCTTACGTTGCTTTGGGTCTAACGTACGTAAAACTTGCGAATGATCTTTTTCACCTTTTTGGTTACTTGCCATCATCTGCGCGACAACTTTCTCAAAAGCAAAAGCCATACCTTCGATAAAATATTCCATCCAAGGTGTAATATCACTTTCGACTCTTCCAAAATAATAATTATGAGACGGGCCGATGCTAATAGCGCGATAATAGCCGAGTAAGTTTTTGGCATAATACTCCTCAAGTGAGTATAGGCCCTTTAAATCATACCCACCAAGGTGCAAAATTAGCGTTGTCAACAACCTGCCTGCTCGTCCATTACCATCATAATATGGGTGAATTGTTGCAAACTGGTAATGAGCAA
>NZ_JAJBJC010000009.1 GCF_021811825.1 Candidatus Anadelfobacter sociabilis
CTAAACAAATAAAAGATGCTAGAATTAACCATTCCTCATCCGTTATATTAGTAGAGTACATCCGCCATTGTTTTATGTTCTTACCATCTCAGCCCGTTATTTCATCACCGCGAAAATAGGTGCTTAGGGCCTTTGGAGCAAACTTAAACAAATAATTACATATTTGATAAAACCATCTTTGGTAGAAATAACGCTACCAGTGCCTACTGCATTTGTTTCTTCAATCAGTTTCCTAACTAGTAAATAATTTGAGTTTGAATACATTTGAGTTTGAATACAGATACTTTCTGCTAATGTTAAATGGAATAGATCGAAGTAGTTCAACTGAATTTACTTGGTTTGTTCAAGTACCATCAAGTTAATCGTAATAGCTATCCAAATAATCACTTAAGCTCGGTCTATGGATTAATAAATCCAGTAAGTTGTTCTCAGAGATCCAATCTTTACCGATAGCTTTGAGCAAAATAGAATCGGAAAGAACATTTAATTTTTGCCAGGCAAATCTATTGAGGCTGTATCATTGGGTATTTCTCATCAGAGTTGCAAACATCATATAATGTATCATATGTTTAGAGGCAGAGCTGATATAAAACTAAGTTTCATCGTTTACTTGTTTGGATGAAGCTTAAAAACCATATCACTGTGAGTCATTACCACAGTTGAGCTATCCTGTTGATTGATGAGTGATTTGCTCTAAAATATCTTGGAATTGTTTTATAGAGTCTGATGCATATGCACTATTGCAAAAAAGTGTAATGATAATAATTTAATAATGAAAAAAATTTAATTACTCGTAATTATACCATAAATTATTAGTTTTTCTTATATAATATGTATGGCTCATCTGTGCTTTTATGAATAGATATTTGGTGCTAGCCATATTTTTCATAAAAAGGAAAGGATTATGGATTGTCCATCGCAGCTTTCATGTTCATAGGTCTACATAAATTTTGTTCTGCGATCTATAATAGCTTTGTTCCAATGCCTTTTATATTCTGCTTTCCAATATTCAGCATCCCAAAACCTTTTTCATATAATAGCGTTTATGAGCTTTGGGACGGTCTTCTAGAACACCAAAGACCGCATAGTCATGTTTGATATAAACGTCTTTCGCTTGAAAATCAAAGGTATCAATGTGTATTAGTCTGATTTTCATTGATCTTTTTTTATCTTCATCTATAAAAAGCAGACTAACATAAAGATATTCTTGAGGTAAAAGCAACCCCTGATTTCTGCAATAATATCCACGATTCATTGATAAGATAATTTTTCTCATATTCAACATGACCAATAAAAGATAGATGGTCGGCGTCGAATTTATCCATTGTGCCATTAAGCATCTCTACTTCATCTGAAGTTGCTTCGAGAAGTTTGTAGTCAGATTTGAAGGTCTTAATATGGATTTCCTTTGATGATTCACTTTCTACAAACTTAAACCTTTTTTGGATTTTGCCCTTAACCTCAACATCTTCTAGGAATGTTTTTAGAGATTGCCTATATCTCAAAATTTCCATAAAGTGCATTATAAATCACCATATCTTCAAGAGTTTCAGAGTGATGTGTGGTATCTATCTCAATCACTTCATATACGTTATTTGTAATGGCGGTATTTTGCTTTTTGAATGGTACTCATGGATTCTGCCTAATATATTGCACATACTCTTCTGGCAATGCATGCACATTGTGTGCATGATTTATTTCTTTGTCTGTGAGCCAGTAATACTGTGGTACTTCACAATTATCAAATCTGTCTTCTCTATTTTGTAGTGGAATATGGTATCAATCACATGAGATCCGAGACTATCAACAAAATAATTGCTTATGATATATTCTAGCTCATGTTTTAAGTCTAATCCTACTTCTTCCAAAATTTCTCTCTTTGCAGCAAGCCTTAAAATATCAATGATACCCTTTTGTTCGAATCTAGATGCCTTAAGATACATGAATCATCAATATTCCCAAAATTTTCTGTACACATTGCAGTAAATGCTATGGTCAAGACTTTTTTAACATATGGTCTATGAATAATTTCTTTAATTTCTTTTTCAACAAATTCTTCGCTAGCTCTCAAATGGTATAGTGAATGGATATGAATTATATGATCTTTCCAGTGCTTTTGTTTATATTTTTTGCAAACTGCGCGTGTAAGAACCTGCGCCTTCGGCCTTCCAATTAAACAGCTAGGAGCGGAAATAATATTGTCGATATCAAACACGACCATCGTGTCTTGATCAGCATTTTGAAATCCAGAGTCTTAGGGCACTAGTACCTTTACTGCGAGTGTTCGTATGTATTGGAGATAGAAAGAGCAAAAATGGAAATTTTATAAAAAAACAAATCCAATTCCATTAATCATCAGGCATCGATGATCCAAGTATAGGTTTGCCATTTCGATCTACGCATACTCCCCCAGAAACAACAATAACAGAATCACTATCTTTATAAATAAATACCGCATCTAAGTTATTATCTGGGTTATACCAGCACCACCCATTTTTTCCATGCTTAAGAGGTCTTCCTTTCCACTCTGCAGGAATCTGTTTCGGTCTAATAGATCCATTAAAAATACCATCATTACTCATATAATATTACTTATAGAAAAAATTATTCCTAAAAAATCTGTCTGAGATATGGATTCGAACCATCGATATGGTCTTGCCGTATACTCACATGGCAGAAGTGCATCTTAGACCATCTCTCTTTCCATAAAGCGCATTAAAGCTTTTATCAAAAAGCAACAATATATAGTTTGTGTTTTTTGTATCAGTGGTTAATCAATATGTCAAGATCAACAATAACTCAAATTAGTTTATACTGAATTAAATTGATGTCATATCTATATGACTATTTGAGTTAAGATAGTGCGATGTAGAATAATAAATTGTTTTACAATTGAATATTTAATCCAAATAAAAGAGTTACATGAAACCTTTATTGATAATAGAATATTTTGATTTTTAGGTTAATAACCATAACTGCTTTATGTGCTATTAGCTGGATTGCTGTATAGTGGTTTTGGAATTCATGTGTAAGTATAGTTCTTTCTTGCTAATTATGCCCTCTCTTATAATGTCCATACTATTATTAATACAAGATACAATAGTTGAACTGCCAATAGTTTTCTTTGATGATCTATCTAGTACCATAGTTTGTACATAGGATGATATATTATTCCGCATCAGCGCATCCTGACTTGTTATGTCGGGTAGACGACTAAAGTTTGCGCTTGTGGCTGTGATAGGCTTGCCAAAAATATTTAGTAATTTTAGGATAAATGTGTTTTTTGGCACCCTAATGCCAATTGTCGCTTCAAAATAAGATGGCGGTAGATTCGATGGATCCCTAATTGGTAGTACAATTGTCAGCGCTCCTGGCCAAAAGTAGTCAGCTAGCTTTTCTGATGATTCATTGAAAATAGCGATTTCTTTTGCAAATTCTAAATTTTCTACAAAGATTGGTGATGATTTCTTGAGTTGTCTGCCTTTTATACCAAATAACTTACTCAATGCCGATATATTTGTGGCATCACAAATGAGTCCAAAAAGTGTATCTGTTTGCACTAATATTACATCACAGTGGTTTAGAGAGTAAACAGAAGCTTGTAGAGCATCCTTTGAGTCTTGAAAATAAATCATCTTTAAAATTTTTATTAATCGATGTTTATAGATGAGATATCTATACATAACATATCTAAATGGACAATAGATAAAAAGTGATATTATGATATCTTCCAAATTGGAACTCCATATTCTAATGATCTTAGTGAAGATAATTGGATATTTAAGGGTTTGCAAAGATAAAAAAGATATCTCTATATTTATGTGTTTTTCTGCAAGGTTATTTGTGGATACGCGATTAAGCTACTATACCCAGAAGGGTATGGTGATAACATCTCCATAATGGATTATGAGAATTATGAATAAATTCTTCTGTCTATCTCTCTGCTAACTCAAAATGCATAGAAATTTTAAAAGATGGATTGAAGATTGCTGTAAAGACATATGATAGCATTCCAGTTACAGCGTCTATACTTGAAAAACTTGAGACAACAATTATAGAGTGTGAACCAACTTTGAAGGAGTATACATTCTCTTCTTATAAGTTACCTATACTAGATAATGGAGTCAAGATTGTGGTACTACAATTTATAAAACAGAAAGAGCAAGTGTTACATCTTGTTAGTAAAGTGAATTATCCTATACTACAGCATTAGTTAGTTTACTCTCCATTTGATGATAAACTTAGAAAACAGTTACATTCGCTTTCTTTAGAAATTTTTGTAAGTAGTAAGTTATATGGATATGATGGAATTTATAAAATTTGAAATAGAAAAGAATGATGTGATATTGTTTATGAAGAAACTGCACCAATCCATTTATGTGGCTTTTCTAGTGTTGTAATTCAGATATTTAAATCTATATCTATTAAATTCAAGGATATAAACATATTATATGATGAGAAGCTCAGATCTGATATAAAGATCTATAGTAATTGGCTAACAATTTCGCATCTATATGTGAAGGATGAGTTTATTGGTGTGCATGATATGATCAATGTCATGTATTTCGACAAAATTCTTCATAAATTACTTGAGAATAAGGACTTGATATAGATGCAGATATATAAAAGAAAGGTTACCATTAACTCTTACACATATGCGTTGCTCTAATAACTTACTTATATTCTCCTCCATTCGCAACTCTTTGCATAAGTTGAGCAAATAATTAAAGTAATCACTTTAATAAATAAATTTTATAAAAATTATAGAGATTGTGATGCAGATTAAAGCATAATTTATTACTTTAACTGCAATGGAGGTTTGGTAGGTTGTTGTTAATTTGCTAATTTAGTGTTATAATTGAGCCACGCATCACAGCATGTGATTGCCATCCAATGTAGCGTCTTATGTAAGGCATTAGATTGTGATTGTAAGAATAGGGGATAGTTCGTGTAATTATGTTGGGAAGTGATATGAAAAAACAAGGAAAAGTAGTTACAAAGAGTAAAAAGTCCGATGCAATCTCTAATAAGAATAAGAGGTGATAGTAAGATGCGTGAAAAAGTGGCATTTCCCTTCCCAACTATTACAATAGCAGAGCTTGCGGAGATTTTCATCAAAGGTGGGGATATCATGAAGGATACTAAAGGTGGACTTTCTTATAGCCATGATGGTGCTTTGTTTATGACCCCTACAGAAATTCTATATCGTAAGGGCGGCATGAGTTATAGAGAGGTTGATCAGCTAATTGCTGGTTCTTTGCATCTGCAAGGCGATTGGGAAGGATCTTATATAAAGTGGCGAGAAAATGCCATACATAGCTTCATGCATTTTGTTGAAGTACCAAAATTTTTTTATCATTCTAATTCTCGTGTAATAATAACAACAGTTGCAACTGATAGTGAAGATGGGGATGAGGTTTTTGGAAAAGAGCGCAACTTGCAGTCATTACTGAGCGAGGTATTACAAGAGGCAGGAAAAAGGGAATATGATTGGAAATATATTCTTGTTCCAATTGGGCAAAGTAATAAATATTCCGGCTTTGCTGGAAAGATAATGGGCATTAAACGTCACTTTACACACATTACAATTGAAAAGGGTGATAATGATAACAATAAATATAAGGTGAATCATTATGATTCTAAGGATATTCAAGGTTCGCTTATATATGACTTAGCCCCAATAAAGCAAGGCGTAGAGAGTGCTATTTGTGCTCATGTGAATAATCAAAATTGCAATGAAGACAGTCAAGAAGATGGCTTTGTAGTTATACAAAAGGGTCCACAGATTGAGTTTACAAGCTTTTATATGGGGTTTCAGGGCTTTTCTGATAATATTAACTGTGGAAAATACTCATTGGATGGTATTAGCGACACATTCAACATGTTAAGCGGCGGACAAAACATAAACATAATGAAGGAATATGATAATCTGCCTGAATGTGATGGGCTTGAATGGAAAAACAACCTACCTAATAACTTGTACGTCAAAAAGCATGATCTAGAAACAATAAAGTCGAACATAAAGAGGTTTATTAAAGATAATGAAGAAAAAATACGCAAAGGAGAGGACCTTTTAAAATATATTTACTCTGAAGAAGGTCTAGGTATAGATGTAGATGCGGATGACATTGGATACATAGTCTACGCTCTATACGCAAAGGTTTTTGCGAATGAGAAGGATTTTTTTCATAGGGGTTCATTTTCTATACAAGATAGCAAGAGACGCCTGTTTCAAATACTGAAAAATTTTGATACTCCCTATCCTAGGCATTCCAGCCACTATACTGGAGATATTGAACAGTATGGTATAGATTTTAAGAATGGTGAGCTGCCGTTTGGCTATCAACACCTTTTGTTTGGATGGGTCGTTGGTGGGCGCAAAGAAAATAAAGGTCCGAAACTTTTTATCAAGGCAGAAGAGCATGGCACACAAGAATGGGCTGATTTCTTTGCGCACGCGCATGATTACCTTAGTTCATTGATTCTCAAAGAAGGCCGAAAAGCTGATATGAGGCGAGAAAAAGACTTAGTTACTGTTGGGCGAATTGCATATGATGATGATAGGAATAAATGGCGCAAAGGTAATGAGGCTGTTTTAACAGATGCTCTCCTTCGGAGTGAGGAAAAAGAAATAGAGAATTATTTCGATCCTTTAAAGAATAATTCTGCTTATAGTAAGAAATACCAAAACGATTATGTGCAATACAAAAAAGAAGTGAAAAATTTTGTCAAATGGAAGCAAGAAGTTTATGCTACATTTAAAGATAAGGCACTTCTTGCATTGGGTTATGATTCGATGTTTGATCCCGAACCAAAGTGTGATGCGAAAGATTTGGATGATCTATTTGTTGGGTTTGATGAGGATGGGTATGATGAAGATAACTTAGATCAAATAATAAATTTGGTAACAAAAGGAGACAAGAAATTTCGTATTCCAATTTTGAGAGCTGCTAGGGATGTGATGACTGAGTATAAAAACCAAGGGCAGCAACATGATCAGTGGAATTTTTTGCTAAATAATGTCCTTCTTCCTTCTTTAAAGGCCTTGAATAAATTGAAAGTTAATGATCAAAAGGATAGCTGTAAAAAGCTTGAAGATCAAAAAAGTCCAGATATTGGAACTGCGGCTGTTCTGTTGTTTAGTGCACTGGCTACATTTACACAACGAAACAACGGAGCATTAGACCTCGTATTAAAGAATCAAAACGTACGCGATCAGTTAGAAGGTGTTTTAGATTTTAAAGACGAGTATGGTGCCTCCGCTCTTTTTTTCCTAACATCAATTCAAGGTACCGAAGATCTTACAACTTGTATCTTAGACCAGCAAAAAGAAGGGGGTAAAGAGTATTTGATGGAAAGTGATAGTAATGGCTGTAATCTACTGCATTCGATTATTAAAGAATCTGATGAAAGTAAATATGCGCGCCATTTGACAGGAATTGTTGAAAATATTAAAGGCCGTCTAAGTGAAGAGGAGTTTTTTAAGCTATTTAATAGTAAGAATAAAAATGGTAAAACACCCAAGGATATACTTTTACAATGCTTTGAAGTTGAGCCTTTGAAGAAAATGCAGCTAACAGCATTCTTTTTAGAAAAGAAACTCATTAAAGAGAGTGATATTAGTAATCAAGAACTCATTAAAAATCCGATGCAGTATTTTAATGTAATTCAAAACGCACCAAAGCAATTACAAGATGATGTGGGGAGAAAGTATCAAGATGATGGGGAGAAACAGTATCAAGAGCGGCTTATTAAAACTATCAAAAATTCACTTAGTCAATTTAATGGTGAGAAAGTAGGCTTATTGCGTATTTCTCAGACAGTAAGAGATAATCTTTCTAAGCTAACTAAAGAAGAGGAGAGAGAGATCGATAAAAAATTCAATAACCTTCTTGACGATGTGCAATCTGAGAGCGGCGCAGAGATAGAGGAAAAAGATGGAGTATATACAATAGAAGAATTTTGCGACCATTGCAACCATTGCAACCATTACGAGCAATATACTGAAGTACTAAGCGAATTAAATAAACAATATAAAAAGATAGAAGAGGTAATCCAGAAAGCAAATGAAGAGCAGCAGAATACTAATGATAAGATATGTCAAAATAATAAATCCTCAGAGAAGAAACAATATATCGAAGATATGTGTAAGATCATAGATAAAATGTATGATGCACGAACTAAATTTGAGATAAGTTTATTAAAGGATCTAGTTCTGGAGGTGCAAGTAATGTATAGAAACTACTCGAAGTTTTTGGCTCATCTAAATCGAGCGGCGAAGATATGTCAAATGACAAAAGATACAATTCGAAGCTTCTATAAATTGAGGAGATCATTTAGTCAATCAATAAAAGGGTTTTTGTACTTTAATGTAGAGGTAAGGCGCGAATATGCGGAGATACTATATAATCATCAACGAAAAGTTTTAAAGATTATCGACAATACATTAAAATTGGTGAATGCTCATAAAATAGAACCAAGCAAGAAGCAGAAAAAGCTAGAGAGCAATATTCCCAAAAATCGTGGATTAGAAGTGAAACATGGTGATGAAGATGATGGGATGAGTGATGGTGATGTGAACTTGAATTTGAATAACTTAAGAGAGTACTTAGAGTCTGTCTCTGGCCTAAAGTGCGATATATATGTACATGATAGTATTTTAGTAGTTAATCCTAATAAGATTATTGAGCAAGGCAACATACAATATAGTGGTGCAAATAATGTTGTTGATTTAATTAAAAACTGGAAAGATGGGAATCTGCTAGATCATATTGCTGCAAAAACGCTTATTGCAATTGTTGCGCTAGTTAATAATAATGGTGGAAAGCATGCGGTTTTATTAAATGGGAATCTGGATGATAATGGTAATTTGAGTATAACTATTGAAAATTCACTACCTAATAATGTGGTATTCCAGGATGCACTTAATATGATTGTAGGATCATTAGACGAGCCTAATATAAGGTATGAAATAACAAATACTGGCGAGCAAAATGAGCAAGAGGGTACATGTGCAGATATTAGTTTAATCAAGGTACTAAAACTTATTGAAGAAAAATATCCGCCAATTAAAGATCCGAATGATCCTAAAATACAAAATAGCAACAATAGAATAGGCAATGAAGATACTATTATTGAGACCGAGCAAGAGGGGATCTTTAGTACAGCTATAACAAGTCCAGTTAATAAGAATCAGATGATAACAGCAGAACACATCATTAGCACTTATGATGATAGCATTCCTAACTACGGAGGAAGGAGTGCTAATCTTAATTCAGATGCTGATATCGTTGTGCACTTTGTGCAAGATAGTCAATCGCATGTTTCTAATAATAATATAGCAGCCTCTACTGTTCAGCATAGTGTTCATATTGTTGCTGATGATGTATATTATGCACAAAAACTAAGCACTCAAATACAGAATGTTGCCTCAGATGCTAGTATACTCGAGACCTCCCAAAATATAGGCGACTCCGGAATCACTTATGTAAAAAATAGTAATATACGAAAGGTTATTGCGCGAGAATCATTCGCATCTTGGCAAGCTCAGCATTTGTTTACATATAAAGTTGTAATAAATGAAAATCTACAAATACAAAAATTACTTAATATAGATGATGCTGCTATCATTGGAAGATCTTTTTTAAATGAACTTATAGTTCGTAGTGCAATAATATTGGCAAACGAAGGTATAATTCCAGAAGTGTTGAAATTGTCTGGTGAAGCTTCACAAGAATATACTAAAGAATCGTTATATAGTAGCATACAAAAGCAAGATGATACAAAAATTGGTGGCGGTATACTTGTTGATGAGCAAAATACCAATGAAGTGCTTTTACCTAGCAAGCAGTATGAAGAATTAAGAGCAGATTTTTTAAAGATGGTAAGTGAAGCGGGTAGGCTTATCATAGATGTTGATAGAATTTTAAATCGAGAGGAATTTTTAGAAGAATATGAGAAGAAATTATTCGAATATATTGTAGCTAAAAAGGAAACCTTTGCTGAAAAAGCTCTATCATATGTAGAAAGATTTAATAGTGTTGCTATTATTGTAGACGAATCCCGAAAACTGGTTGATCTTGCGAATAAAGAAAAGCTTACGGCTAAGGATGAGGTATACGGGATTGCAAGTTTTATAAAAATAAAGAACGCATTGAATTCTTTATCTTTAGGAAAGCTGGGCTCTACTTACACTTTTGGATTAGGTGTCGATGCAATGGCAGATGGTGTGTATTTTGGATATTCTGTTTTCCAAGGCAATCAGTCTGAATTTATCTCTGCAAGAAGTAAGTTTCTCACAAGTTTAAATTATTCTTTAGCAGCCTCAATATCTCATAATGTTGCTATGATCACTACCAGTGCACTTGGTATACCCTTACTTGGTCAAGCTGCAATTGTTGCGCACGGTACTTCGTACACCACGAGTTTGCTGAAATCTTATACTCATACCTATATTGGCAAAGAAGATGGATATATTAATAGCTGTGTTACTGGGTTGGATAATATAGTAAAAACAATTGCAAATCCTATAATCTTTGCAACAGAGTTGATTTCTTTACCTTTTGCTGCAATACAAGGTGAGCTTAAGTGGCTAGATGAGGAGACGAGATTTCAGAACGATATTCGTGCGTTAGAGAAAGGTAAGGAGTTAAATTATGCACTTTCTTGGATTACGCCAAAATTTATATACGATTTTGAGCAAAATTCTAAATGGTATCAGAACAAAATAGATGAGGCAAATGACAAGATACGTTTTAAAAGGTCAAATCCCAAGAAAATGTATGAAGGCATATATAAGCCTGCGCTTGAGAAGAAGTATAGTCTTATAAACTCTGGAATATCTGCTCAAGATGCCGAGGAATGGATGAATTTAAAGCTTAAGATAAATATCATAGTTAGGGGTCCTGAGGTAGGGGATTATTCTGAAGATTCTAAAAAATATTTATATAGATACGATAAGTGCTTTGAGATGAATAGTTTTGAACATAAAAAATTATATCACTGTTACAGCAAGAGTGCTAATAGTGTAGATAGTGTATTTACTAAGTCTTCACCTATTTTTCAGTATGATCAATCTGGAGTTGAAATTATAGATGGTCATATAGAGAGTACAAATGTACATCTTGAAGTTTAAGTTTCAATTTGGCAAATTCTAGGTCTATTCACTAGAATTGATATTTAGCTCTATAACCTTTCTGCAAGGTGAGTGGGTCCAAAGTTATAGATCACAATACTATCTGTCACAAACTACATATAAGAGCCTATTATCGCAAAGACCTAAAGAAGTGCTATTGATTACTATAATTATCTGTATAATTGAAGTTTTAAGTCCAGATACTACACTTCATAGATCAGATAAATATAGCCTTGTTTTACCTTTTTTCTTTATAAATTGTGTTGTTGGTAAAAGCTCCATAGCAACATAGGTGAAGTGCTTGGAAACTTTCTTCATATTCAATCTCACAACCCCAATCGCACTATCATGGATAATCACTTCATTTCTCTCAACCTTCTTAAGGACAAGAGAATGATTCATATTCCAGTATAATATGCATGGGGTTCTCAAATTCTGCAAATCTTCAAGATCAAGTTTATCTGCTTTTGTTGATAGATTTAGCCCTGTTGCAATATATCTAAAGTCTTTCAATCCATTTTCTAAAGATGAGATTCTTTCCTTTGATATAATAAGCTGTTGCTTTAGTATTTTTATCTGTTTCCCAGCTACTCCTTCACTTGAAGTATCTCCTTGCTCTATAGAAAGAAAGTAGAGCAAATTGCATTTCTTTACAATATTGTTGTGTTTTACAAATTTCTCTATAATTACACTAGGTTTTTAGAGTACACATTAACCAAATTGCTATCAGGCACTAAACGTTCTATACTTCATGCTTTTTGTATATGTGGCAAGAGAAAAGGTAGTATGGAAACTGCAATGCCCAATATTCCGATTGACCATATGGAGAAGGAAATTGGAGACACTATAACCATCTTTCCAAAAATCCTTGATTTTTATATGTTCAATAACCCATCTGCTAAATAGCATATCTCTTTTTTATCCTTCTTCCTTTGCCACTTTCTTTCATAATATTATAATAACTACTTAACTAAAAGTATTATATTCAAAATAATGTTATAAGCTTTTTTTTGGAAAATTTTAAGTCTTGTACATTTGCGCCTACATACGTATATACGTATTTTAGCCAAGTACTATTTTAAAGTGTTCTTTTTGTTTGTTAATCATACAGTTACACTTCGATTTTTGTGGCTTTCAGGGATCTAAGCCTTTAGCACATAATATTTCATTATATAGAATACTAAAAAGCCCAGCAATCTTACTGAGAATTAAGCACCGGAAATCCATTGCAATCACCTAAGCAAGCAATTAGGTTAGCTGCTTAGTAAATGGAGTGTTAACAAAATTGCTATAATATAGTGAAATCGAAATTAGTTGATAAAAATATTAAAAGCTTAGCTAATCGTCCTGAGGATGATGGTGATTATATTGACATGAGTCCATAAAGTTAAAAGGCAGGAAATTTGTAACGCTGCTACATATACCACACCTACAAAAAATTTAACAATGGTATGATACTCTGCCTTGGCTTTTTTAAATACATTTTTGCACCATTCCAATCTTGGATATCCCCTCCATGTAGCTCACGTGATAGCACTAAACAAATTTTACCAAGGTATCATGAATCTCCAACATACTAGCTGTTCTTACCACAACATAAATAATCATATAATCATAGATAATCATAGATCGACTTAAGATAAAGTTGATAAAAAGAGAATTATAGAACTTAGATTAGTAATCTATAAATCTATGAGAGAATCAATTCCATATGTTTAAGCCATGATTTACCACTTAATTTATAGATTTTTACTAAATTATATAAATGAATATAAATCTCACCTCAGACAAGTGTTATTGTTATGATAATATCCTATGTTTAGTTTGTGATGGATATATAACTAGAGCCTTACAATCTAGCAGTATCGATGGGTATTAAATCTAGACAATGCCCTTTCTTTGCTATAGATAAATTCTCCACAAAATAAATTTATACTACTTATATCACGCAGTAATCGAATGATCTGGTATACTCTCTAAGTGAATTTTTAACATAATAACAACAATTTGTCATGTCATGATCGAGCTTTCCTCCACTAATCAGTCTCTCATAAAGATTATTGATAAAATTATTGCTTCTCCTAATGAGTAGTGGAAAGAATTTCATTCTTTCTCTGATTGATCAAAAGCATTAATGCAATTGTACACTATATACAAATCCATTGTAATCAATATAATATTACGCTAATTAAATTTACGCTAATTAAATGTTAATTACTCATAACAAATTAGTATACTGTGCGTGTACTGTTGGTAAAGGGTAGTATTTTAGTGCAAGTATTTTTGATTATTCTAAAATAGCATTTTTTGCTAATAATTTTCTGTATAAGCTATTGCAAAAAATTAACTTTTTAAAGACAATTACTACATAATAATTTGTATTATCTCTTTTAGTAGATAAATAACGCGAAAAAACTATAAATTGATAAAATCAAAATGTTAATTTTCATGTTGAGAGTATAATATTCCAAAAAACCTATTTTCTGTTAGGTATATTTAGTTAAGTAAACGATAGGAAAATTTAAATACTAAAAATTTTCTCCCAAGTACAATTTTTTTACGTCATGATTTTTTAAAATTTGCTCTATATCACCTTCTGCTAATATTTGTCCATCATAAACTATATACGTATAATCTACTAGTTTTAATGTTTCTTTGACATTGTGATCTGTAATAAGCACTCCTATGCCTCTGTTTTTTAGAGATAAAATCATTTTTGTGACATCATGTATAGCAATTGGGTCAATTCCGGCTAATGGCTCATCAAGCAAAATGTATATAGGATCCATAGCTAAACAACGTGCTATCTCTACTCTTCTACGCTCTCCTCCAGATAAATTAGATGCGAGCACATCGCTTAGGTGCGCAATAGAAAATTCATTCATTAATTCTTCTGCGATCTTATATCGGATATCTACATTCATTTTTCTCATTTCCAAAGCAATCATAATGTTGTCTTGTACAGATAAACCACGAAAAACAGATGAATCTTGAGGTAAGTAACCCAATCCTAATCTTGCTCTCAAAAATATTGGCAATGTTGTTATATCTTGGTTATTTATGTAAACACTACCGTAATCTGGTTTAATTAAGCCAGCTATCATATAAAATGATGTTGTTTTACCAGCGCCATTTGGTCCTAATAAACCAACAATCTGTGATTTATTTACTTTAAGGCTAATACCTTTTACTATCTCTTTGTTATCGTATCTTTTTCCTATACTTTCAACTTTTAGCATTATAAAATTTACAATTTTTGCTGTTTACACTATGTATTGATCAGCTGATTCTTGTTTAAGATATGCAAGAAGTGTGCAAATTATTAGTTAGTAATTGAGTAATACCATACGGCAATATTACTGCAATAAAGAGTAAGCTTTGAATGATAATCCAAAATTGTGATGAGATCAATTGTTAATATACTATTCATTTAAGTATTGTTTTGCTAAATATATTAATTCCGCTTTAATCACAATTATCCAATCATTGATATTGTATATAGTCATTGATATATACTTGACTAATATTTACTTTTAGATACTATCATACAATGTTATGTGTAGTTGAATTTTGCAAGGTTCATGCAACTATTTAACACAATATGATTTTTAGGTATTAAGGAATGTCTAGTCGAATGTTGTTTTGTATACTTTTGTGTGCAGTTTTGTTGGTTGCTGGTTCTTTATATTATTATTCATGCAATACAAAACTAAGTACTTTAAGTGCGGAGAACTCTTCTTATCAGATTGCTCGTGATAATGAAGTTATTGAACGAGTTGAGAAAGATGTAATATTGGCCATAAAGAATGACATTACAAGCGGTGAGAATGTCGATTTACCGATCAAAAATCAAATAGAGAAGGTTGTGAAAGATACTATAATAAATAGTCCAGAAATTATAATCGATAGTATTACTAAGTACAATCAGAAAAAAAGAGACGAAATGTATCAAGAATCTACTGACAAGGTGAAGGAATTGTTGAGCAGTCTTGAGAATGCGGGGAATAATCCAGTATATGGTGCTAAAAATCCAACAATTAGGGTTGTTGAGTTTTTTGATTATTCTTGTGGATATTGCAAAAAAATGTTTGAGATTAATAAGCGTATTGCGGAAAAACACCAAGATGTTCAGTTTATATACAGAGAATTTCCTATGTATCCCACTTCTACAGAAGCAACTCGCGCAGCTCTTGCTGTCAATATAATTGATCCACAAAAGTATATACCTTTTCAAGAGAAAATGTTTACTTTTGATGGCGAGAAAACACGCAAAAATATAGAGGATATAGCAATTGGTATGGATATTAGTAAAGAACTTTTTAGAAAAACTTTAGAGAGTGCAATCATACAAAAAACATGGCAGGAGAATATAAATTTTATGAAAAAAATGAATCTGCGTGGAACTCCAGTGTTGATTGTAGGTGGTGAATTGGTACCGGGATTTATAGAATTTGATGAATTTGATAAATTAATACAAAAATTGAAAGATAAAAAAAGTAGCGCGCAAAATAGCGCTGAAAAAGAAACAAAGAACGATAATGAATCATCTTCTTCTTGATGGGTAAAAAAAGTTTTATATTAATCTTTATCGTTTTCTCATGTATGTATTTTTATTGCCATTATTATTACTATGAACTGAGAGAGTGAGGAGCAGATAGGAGGAAAACAATCTTTTTTATTTCGAGTGAGTTTTGCTTCTGTTAGATAGATTTTTGTGCTCTATTAAAGTAGAGAAAAGAACTTAAAGTATAGCAGAAGTATGTCAGAATCAAAGAGAAGAGTAACTTCAAATTAAGATACGTCTTATAACATATCAGAGAGGAAATATTTTTTCATTATTAAATCAAAAACCTTCAAAATCCATCAAATATCATTTCGCTTATTGTACTTACTCTTAATTCATATATAACGATCTTATATGCATTTATTTTATTAACTATCTTCCACAATATTATTTTTTTAATCCTACATTTATTTAATGTAATAATCGTGATTATCAATTTATAATATTACCTTAAATGGCAAATTAATCGCAGTTTATACAAACGTTTTTTACTTTATGGATGCATGGGTTACATTGTATTGTGTACTGGAATTTTTCATATAGAAATATTGTTTCTATTAATTCTTCTCATATTTAAATATTTAACATTTTTGTAAAAAAATCATTTTGTAAATAATTTTAAGTTGTATTACAATTATCATGTTCAGTGCATTTATCATAGAAATTTTATAAAGCATAATTAATACGTATTAATATATATGAATTCAGTAAAATATATAGCACAACCATTATCGACTCTACTTTTTGTTTTTATTATTGTTCTATTTTTTATGGTTAATTGCCTATACTGTATTGCATCCTCCACACAGGATTTATTAAATGCAGAGCAATTTGTACAAAAAACTGCAGATAGCGTTTTGGCAGTAATAAAAAGTGAAGTATCTGATGGAGAAAAATCAACGCAGTTGGAAAATATTTTTCTTCAAACAGTAAGTGCTGAGTGGATGGCAAAATTTGCACTTGCAAAAAATGTGCGCTCTTTATCTAAGGTAGATAAAGAAAAATACATGTTAGCCTATAAGAAGTTCTTACTAAAATCTTATGTTCCAAGATTTCGCAATTACAATGGGCAGCATTTTAAAATTGTATCATCAAAAGAATTATCTAATTCACAATTTGTTGTGACAACGGAGATTGTAGATCCTAATACATCTAATAAAATTATGGTAGCATATAGATGTAAAATTTTTAGTAGTGGTAAGATAAAAGTTATAGATATTATCGCTGAAAATGTTAGTTTAATGGCAAGTCAGAGGTCTGAATTTAGTGCTATTATTGAAAACGAGGGGATAAGTTCTTTGATTGAGAGATTAACAAAACATACAACAGATCATTTAGTTAATTGAGAATTACTAATTATATTCTTAAAAAATTGAGATTGAGATGGATATTAATGTAGATTTTGAGTAGCAAAGTTTCTTACATGCATAGTGATATCAGCATGATATCACATCATATTTATATAAAATTTATATTGCTATAGGAAAAATTTTGTACTTAATTTTTTTCAATCTCTCACACTATTCGAACTATACTTTCCTGTCCATTCATATATTGTATTAGCGCTTTAGGAACAATAACAGAGCCATCGCTTTGTTGATAATTCTCTAGTATAGCTGCTACTGTTCTTTCTATAGCTAGCGCAGATCCGTTAGTCATGTGTAGGAATTTGTTCGATCCATCATTGGTACATTTGAAACGGGCTTTCAATCTTTGTGCTTGAAATTCACCACAATTAGAGCAGCTTGATATTTCTCTATACTTCTTTTGCCCAGGGAGCCACACTTCCAAATCATAAGTAATTTGCGCATTAAATCCCATATCTTGCGAACATAATAATATTTTTCTATATGGCAGTTCTAATCTTTGTAAAATTTGTTCTGCTGATGTTATCATATATTCATATTCATATGCTACTTGCTCTGGAGTACATATATGAACTAACTCTACTTTATAAAATTGATGAAGTCGTATCATTCCACGCGTGTCCTTACCTGCACTTCCAGCTTCTGAGCGGAAACAAGGAGTATATGCAGTAAGTCTCAGAGGTAATTGATCCTCTGGCAGTATAGAATCTGCTACAGTATTTAATAATGCAATTTCTGAAGTAGGAATTAGGCGATACTCTCCATTATTTACAGTAAATGAATCATGCGCAAATTTCGGTAATTGACCTGTGCCAAACATTGCACTATCTCGTACTAATAATGGTACTGAAATTTCAGTATAACCACGTTCTGTTATATGTACATCAAGCATGAGATTAGCAACCGCACGTGCCAATTTTGCTATAGATTTAGTAGCAATATAAAATCTACTACCTGACATTTTTGCTGCTGTCTCAAAATCTAGCTGCTTTAGTCGCTCTCCTATTTCAAAATGTTGTTTTGGTGTAAATCCAAAATCTACTATGTTTCCATGTCTCATCACTTCGATATTATCATTTTCACTACATCCAAGTGGTACTTGATCTTCTGGAAGATTAGGTAAGGTAGTGAGATATGTATATAGCTTTTGTTCAATCTCAAGTAATTTTTTTTCTAATTCATGTATGACTTTTTTTATTTCTTCTCCCTCGCGCAGCAGATTTTCGACACTTAGATTGCTATTCTGTTGCTTTGCTTCTGCTATAGCTTGTGCTATACTATTTTTCTTATGTTGCACCTCTTGTAGTTTATGTTTAGTGAGGCGTATTGATTCATCGATTTTTAAGAGATAATCAGCTTTGATATCTAAGCCACGTTTCTTCATTCCATCATTAAATTTTTCTGGATGCTCTCTTATAAATTTTATATTATGCATAAACCAATTCAATAAGTGTTAACAATCAATTCACTGAATAAAAGACTCAAAATAATATTCAAAACTCATCACAACTAAACTCATCACAACTAAAATCTTTTCATATTACCACATTTATGATTTTTATAACATAACCTATAAATAAGTAGAGAGCATTCATATAATAAAAGCATAGGAATTGCGAGTAATATTTGACTTAATATATCCGGAGGAGTCAATATAGCGGAAATAATAAAGATAAGGATTATCGCATATTTTCTGAATTTTACAAGTTTTACATAATCAACTAGACCTATTTTTATTAATAACAAAATTATAAGTGGTAACTGAAATGTCATAGCAAATCCAACACTTAGATCCAAAAATATATCAAGATATTCGCTGATTTTTGCTTCCAATACAATTTGAGCATGTGGTACAATATTATTTTGAACGAAATCTATTTCTCTTTGTTCAAAACTTAGAAAGAATTTAAGTATTCTTGGAATGAGAAAATAATAAGAAAATAATAATCCAGCACAAAAAAGTAGTGGGGCTATCAGTATAAATGGTAGTATCGCAAATTTTTCTTTCTTATACAATCCCGGTGCAATGAAGAAGTATATTTGACTTAAAAAAATTGGAGAGGATATGAATATACCAGTTACAAATGCGATTTTGAGTTGTACTAAAAACCCCTCTGTTACACTGGTAAAAATGAATTTACATTCAGTACCATCACTCCAAGCTCTCTCAAGTGGTTTTAAAAAAAACATATATATTTCCTGGGAGTAATACATAGATATAAATACAGCAATAATAATACTTATCAGGCATATAAGTAGCCTTAAACGCAATTCATATATATGTTCTTTTAGATTTTTTTTATCTCTTATCATTGTTGTATTTTTTATGTTTTTTGCTTCTACTATCAATAGATTTGTCATTTATATTGATATTTTTATCATTGGGATTATGGTTTGCAGTATCCTCTAATTCTCTGTTGATGTATTGAAGATATTTTTGATATATAGAATTTATATGTGAAAAAAATCGTTTTATTGATATAAAACATCTGGCAGCTTCATCATGATCTAATAAAATAATGATCAACACTATAATTAATATTATTTCTGAAAATGATAAATTTAGCATACACTATTGATCAAAGTATTGAGCGAAAAATTAATATATGTTACAGTTCCGCAGTAATATTTTTTTTAAATTAAAACATTTACACATGAATAGCATAGAAGAGTTGAAGAGCAAAGTAAATAAAGCAAGGAGCAGGGTAGAAATAGCAATTTTACGGCTTTCTTTTGCATCTATGTCTTCTTCCAAAACTGATGCATGTAGCAGTGAGTATGTAGCAGATGATGAAAAAAAACAAACGAAAGATAAACTGCAATTGAAAGTAGATAATATACATAATATCGCTGGTCAAGAAGTATCATATGATGTAAACATTAAAAATAATACAGCACAGCCAAGTGGTAGTGGTAAGATTTGTGATATTTTTAGAAATGTGTTCTTACTTGAGGATGAAGTAGATGGAGTAAGTGGCATTGAGTGCGCAAGAGAGTCTAGCGACCTTTTGGATAAAAATACGATACGTGATGTAAATGCAAGTATAAAAAGTCTACAAGGTATTATTAATAAAAATTGATTGCTGATTTATTTCATTACTTAATGATATGAAGAAAATTCAAATAAAATTTGCAAATCAAATTATAGAATTACTATGTAGTGATACAGATAAGGTATCAAAATTAGCAGCAAAAATTAATGAGCGAATAGATGTTATGAGGAATAATAATCCTAATTATAGTCTATTGCAATTATCTTTTTTTGTTGCTTTAACTCTACAAAAAGAAGTAGATGATTTGCAAGATAAATTACATAGTCAGATTGATAAAGAAAACACTATCTTGAATAGTAATCAATCTCAACAAATAAGAATAGATGAATTGTATAATATATTAGAAAATCTAACATCATTTCTTGAAGATACCGCCTCTAAGCTTGAAGATATGTAGTTTAATTTATAATTATACTTATACCAAGAATCACATTGTTATTATAAGGTTTTTGATTTTATTCATGTTTTATGAAAGATGCAGAATTAAAAAGATCATATGAGTCCAAGAATAATTGTCTTGAGGAAAAATTTCTTCATAAAATACTTGGCTTAGATGGTATAGCTCAAAACATTATTAGTGCATATGAGAAAAATAGAATACATCACTCTATATTAGTGACATGTTCTCAAGGTAGTGGAAAAGCAATGCTGTTTGCTAGATTGGCCTTTGTTTTGTTAATAAATAAACCCGAGCTACAACATAAATTACTTAATTTAATTACCATTGCTGATTTTGCATCTTACTGCAAGGTAGTAGATTCATATAACCACTTTATACATCTTCTTCATCCTGATTTTATAATCATTAGTGATTCATTCGAGCTAAATTCATTTGAATCTAAGAAGAAATTATCAATAAGCATTGATGAAATACGTAAGGTATCTCAATTTTTATCTCTCACCCCCGTTCTCTCAAAGTATCGAGTTGTGTTGATTGATGGTATCGATAGTATGAATTGTAATGCAGCTAATGCAATATTAAAGATTCTTGAAGAACCTAAGAGACAAACTTTCATATTATTGGTTGCACATAATATAAACCATGTCTTACCAACAATTAGATCTCGTTGTTGTATTATGCGAGCTTCTTGTTTGAGTTATAACAATTTCTGCATTGCTTTAAACAATTATATTAAAGCGCGATCTGACAATACTGAAGATAAGCAGAATATTGTGATACAAAATAGTAAAAATCTTGAATTTTTGTATAAGGTAACTCGTGGTAATATGTCTTTTGCAGTATCATCAATACAGAGTGATATAAATGAGATACAATTGCTTATAGACATATTGCTATCAGGTCGCATGAATAATGAGAATCTTGCAAGATTAAGAGAAATTATAGCCATTGATATAAATACTAAAATCTTTACGATTAATGCGCTAAAGGAATCTATAATGGAAAGATTGTATAATAAGATGAATAATAAGTGTTTCAACTATTATGAAATTGCGAAATATTTAGAAAATTTTGAAAAAGTGCGTAAATTATTGGATGATGCAATTATATTTAGCTTAGATTTACCAAATGCAATATTCTCAGTATTAGGTGTGTAAGCTGTATTTAGATAATTTATAACAATTGAATAAACACTGAAAATACAAATTAATTTGACTATTAATTTGTTTTAAATTAGCCTTGTCACCTAGTAAATAAGTATTTTTAATAAAAACCTTACGAGCATTATATTAATTAATAAATCTACTATTGTATGACAAACTCTTCTGCCAGAAACATGCAAATATTATTCCGTAATAATAATACAAGAAATTCTAAAAAAGCATTAGTGTTGTTAATTCGAGAAGATAAAAAATTGCCGTCTATAATAAAGTTGCTAGACAGAGATGATATAATAGAAAATACTATGAAACTCGATACATCTTTCAAAGCAAATTTATCACAAATTTTATATATTTCCCCACATAAAAATCTCAGTGAAAAAGGTACATTTATCGTGGGTGTTGGTAAAAATCCTAATGCATCTGACATACAGCAAGTTGGAGAAGCTATAGCGGTGAAATTAAATCAGCATAAAATTGATGAAGTTTATATTTATTCTGATCTTCCAACGGTAGTAAAATCTTTACTATCTGATTCAGAAATTGCATGCAATTTAGCATTTGGTATAGGAAGGCGCAATTACAAATTTGTTAAGTACTATACACAAAAAATTGAAGAGCGTAAGTTATTTCTAAGCAAAATACATGTATGTTCTAAGGAATTTAAAATTGCAGAAGAATATTTCAATATGACCTACGATTCGCTTCTAGATGGTATTCATTTGACTCGTGATCTTGTGAATGAGCCACCTAATATTTTAACACCAAAAGCTTTTGCGGATAAGTGCGCTGAATTTCACAAATACGGATTAAAAATTCGTATTTTGGACTTAAAGGAAATGAAAAAATTACAGATGAATGCATTAATAGGGGTAGCACAGGGTAGTGTGAATGAACCTTATTTAGTTTGTATGGAGTGGTGTGGAAATAGTATAAAAGAAAGAGAAGGTGTTATTACATCTAGTCAAGACCAATCTTCCATTAATTGCAATGAGGATTCTGATGATAGTAAGTTACATAGCAACTTGGAGAAAGAGCAGAGTGTACAGATCGTTTTTGCAGGAAAGGGGGTTACATTTGATAGTGGTGGCATTAATATAAAGCCTTCTAATGGTATCAGCGAAATGAAATATGATATGTCAGGAGCCGCTACTGTAGCAGGCTTGATGATAACATTAGCTAAAAGAAAAGCTAAGGTAGATGCAGTAGGGATTATAGGTATTGTAGAAAATATGCCGTCTGGTAGCGCGCAAAGACCAAGTGATGTTGTAAAATCTATGTCCGGACAGACTATAGAGGTGGATAATACGGATGCAGAAGGACGACTTGTTCTAGCGGACGTTATGTGGTATGCACAAGAAGTGTATAGACCTGAAGTTATGATAGATCTAGCAACACTCACTGGGGCTATTGTTGTATCATTAGGTAATGAATACGCTGGACTTTTTTCGAATAATGAGATACTTGCTAAACGTCTCTGCGAAGTAGGAAAAGCAACTAGTGAATTGCTTTGGAGATTTCCTATGAGTAAGAATTATGATAAGCAAATAGATTCTGATATAGCAGATGTTAAAAATACTGGAATGGGATATGGAGCGGGAAGTACTACAGCGGCGCAATTTTTGCAGCGCTTTATCAAGAAAAATTGTCATTGGGCACATCTTGATATTGCTGGCGTAGCGTTTGCTAAAAGTGATACGACTTCTTGTTCAAAGGGTGCAACTGGATTTGGTGTGAGGTTGTTGAATGAATTTGTATCGCAATTCTATGAAAAAAATGATAAGTGAGATATAAGTGAGATTGTGATTAGTTTTCGATATACTTCCTTCCCCCCCCCCTATTTGTATCATTAAGATTTGCTCTATGGTCTGATATATCTGCGATAAATCATTTTTCACATTACATAAGCTTTGCTGTATGTATGTAAGTTGCATGGATTATGTTTGAGACGATAATATTTTGTCACGATATTTCATTACAAAATAATTTGTTAGTAGTGATGCTTTTGCTTTATTTTACGCACTCAAGAGTATTGAGGTTTGCCTAGTTTGATTTGTTATTTATTAATTTATATACCAATATATTTATATCCAAACTGAATTTTTTGGTCTATTACTGAGTCCAGTAGTGTTTTTATAAATCTTTTGAAACCTCGCGCCCTTCTCCCCCCCTGTTGTTTATCTTATCGATTTTTCTGTAATGTCATTCTATTGCTTAAAAGCTCTATATTTTCTGTAAGTTCATAATGGTTTTTTCTCATTTTATCAATTATAGTAACTATTTTATGTTCTGGGATATCCATATGTAAAAGTGCCTCAGTACCCAATCTTATACCAACTTCTGTTGTTGTTGGAATTGATATTGTAGCTCCTAATTTTCGCACTTCATTACCTTGACTGCAATCCTCAACCCTTGTGATAATTAATTTATGCTTGAAGTTTGGTTTAATTTTTTTTATTGCTTTACGCAGTGAAGAGATATCATCCATACTAAGAATTAATAGAGAAGCTCTTTCTGCTCCTAATGCTTTCATAACTTCATAACTTGTCATATCTCCATGATATATTTGATATCCTTCCATCCTTGCTTTTTTTACTAGCGCAATGTTGCTATCAACCGCAACATAATCCACACCTTTTTGTTCTAGCATAAATGCGACTACTTTACCTACTCTACCAAATCCAGCTATTATTACATGTTTCTCCAGTTCGCTAACTCCCTTAAATTCGTCTGTATTATCCATCATACTTTCATTTTCGTTTTTATACTCCATCTTACGACCTATACTCGCGAGTAATGGTGTCAGTGCCATAGTAAAAGAAACAATCATAAAAAATAACTGACTTAATTCATTGCTTATCAAGCCTTGTTTGGTTGCTATGCCAAATGATACAAATGCAAATTCACTGCATTGGCATAATAACAATGCAGCATTTATGGATTTACTGTTGCTGAATTTAAACAATTTACATAATCCAAAAATTATACATGCTTTAATAAACATTAGTAAAAAAGATAATATTATAACTTTTTGAAAATTTGATACTATATAATTTACATCTATACACATTCCAGTTGAGATGAAAAATAGTGCTAAAAATAACCCTTGAAAAGGCATTATGCTTTCTTCGATTTTTCCTCTATATTCTGTTTCAGCAATAAGCAATCCAGCTAAGAATGCTCCCATAGCGGTGGAAAGCCCGTTGATCTCTGTGATCCAAGCTGCGCCTATCACAATGAATAATGCAACATTAACATATGTCTCATCTCTGTTTAAAGATTTTATAAGTAAAAAAAATGGTCTAAGTAACGTTCTTCCTATAACAATACATATTGTAACGATAGCGATTGCTTTTAATTCTACATCCCATAACATACCTGTCATTTTAGATGCGCTATTTGTGCTTGCTAACAGAGGTATTGCAACAAGTAAGGGAACAACTACGCAATCTTGCATAAGCAGAGCGGAAATGGAAAGTGAGCCAACTCGTGTTGTAACAGATTTTGTCTCATTCAATATTTGAATAACAATTGCAGTAGATGAAAAGGATAATATTATTCCTATAATAAGTGCGACAGTTATACTTTCATGAAAATGTTTATAAAGTACAAATGCTATGCATATTGCAGTTAGAGATATTTGCATCCCACCAAAGCCAAATACGTACAGTCTCATACGATTAAGTTTTTCAAAAGATAAACTTAATCCTATAACAAATAATAAAAAGATTACGCCATATTCTGAAATAGCCTTAGTATACTCAACATCATGCAATAAATCATAATGCGCTATAGTAGCTCCAACAATCAAATAACCTAAAACAGGACTTAATCTTAGTTTTAGCATCACAATCAAGGTTGCTACACCAGATCCAAGGAGTAATAAAATCTCTTGTAAATAAAGATATGATTGCATTTATTGGTATATTAAATTTATATGATTACAATTTAATTTAATGTAGCTAGAATGATAACATATAAACTACCTATAACATAGCAAAAATTTTTAGTATGAAAGAAAAAAATGTTCTTCATCAATTAGTTAATAAAATATCAAAATTACCTGGTATGGGACAAAAATCTGCTAGGAGAATTGCTCTTCATCTTATGAATGATAGGAATTTTCTTGTTGGATTAATAAATTTGCTACAAAAAGCTGATAGAGAGATTTTAAATTGTGCAATTTGTGGAAATCTCGATATTTCTACGCATTGCAGTATATGTTCTAGTACAGAGCGTAATAAAAGAATAATCTGTATAGTTGAGAATATATCAGATTTATGGGCAATAGAACGCAGTCAGACTTTTTTTGGTCAATATCATGTATTAAATGGATTGTTATCTGCATTAAATAGTCATACGCCAGATAGTGTCAAGATTCCAAATCTAGTAGATCGTATAAAGAGAGATAATGTATCAGAGGTAGTTATCGCTATTAGTGCCACTCTTGATGGCCAGACAACAGCGCACTACATTAGTGCATTACTGTCAGAGATAAATGATTTAAAAATATCGCGCTTAGCATTTGGAATTCCTATAGGTACTGAATTGGAATATATGGATGAAGGCACTATAGGAATTGCTATAAAATTGCGCAACATAATATGAATAATTGCCATGTTATGGGCTTATTGAATACTTAGAGAAAAATTTATTAAATCCATAAGTTAAAAAGATGTCACTAATACTTGAGTCATACTTATAAAGCTTTTGATACATGCTCTATGCATGAAGTTGTGAGTACACGACCACGTAGAGTACGACTCAAGAACCCCAGTTGCATTAGATAAGGTTCAATTACATCTTCTATTGTATCTTTATCTTCAGATAATCCAGCTGCAATAGTTTCAACACCAACAGGCCCTCCACCGTAAAAATTCATTATGTAGCGCATATACTTATAATCTGATAGATCAAGTCCCAGTTCATCAATCCCCAGAGAAAGCATAGCTTTGTTAACAAGTTCTACATCAATTTGCGTCAGCATTTCATAGCTTGCAAAATCTCTAATTCTT